>JAJYPQ010000385.1 GCA_021795255.1 Pseudomonadota bacterium | reverse complement strand
AGCGTAGGCGATGGTTTTACGGTCTTGCGGTGCGGCGTGAAACAACTCCGGCTTGAGTTTAGCAAGATCATATCGGCGCTGCCCTCCCGCTGTGCGCTCCGGGATCAGCTTGCCTTCGGCCTCCCATCTTCGTAGCGTCGTGATCGACACACCCAGTGCTTCAGAGGCCTCGCCTATTGCTACATATCTGTCCATAATGGATATACTAAGTTAGTTATGAATAGGTTACAAGTTAACTGTTCGAGCCCTCTATGGCGCCCACCGGCACCGCCAATGCCGTGGCTGGGACGATGACCCGGGCCGGTCTGATCGTCAAGGCGCGTCGCGACCGCAAGGTGTACAAACGGCGAACCAAAGTGCCGGTGAGAGAGGAAAACTCTCGCACTCGAACCCTACGTCCTTAACGGCGAGCCGAACCACACCCTTAGGCCACAACGACCGTCGGCGTAAAGGCTCAGATTCCGATTTTACAGACCGAAGAACAACGCGGCCAGCCCCACTCTCCGAGCGGCCGGCCAGTGGCGCCGCCATGTACGCGACTTTTGGCGTACTTGTCATTGTTACACCGGCCACGCCGGATATTCAGCAGCCCAAACCGCGTTGTTGTCGAGATCCTGAGTCCCCATCCATTGCGACCTTGTCAGTTGTAAGAAATCTGCGGGAGGCAGTATCATGTGCCCTCGTTTGTGGATTCCCACGACTAGGAGATCGCCACTATGCCGGTATCTCATAAAGTGGTCGGATTGGCCGTTGCCGTAGCGCTAGGCGGGCTGCCGATTCTGACCCAAGCGCACGAGCTTGGCCGTCACACCATGACCGGAACCATTACCGCCCTCAACAAACGCACGGGCTTCATGCATCTTAAGACCGGTATGGGGACGCTCGTTGAGCACTTTCCGCCCGCGAGCGAATCACATCTCCACGTAGGTGAACGGATAAAGGTTTACCTGGGCTATAAACCTGTAAAATAGAGACACGGCCCTCCACCCTCAAAGGAGTCCGTACGGTTCTCGCACCCAGGGGCGGCGCCTTTTGTGTGTCGCCCCCTATGGGCTCGATAATCCCCGCTCATCCCAAACTATCAAAAGACGGTACGCTGGACATTCCGCGGCGTCTTTGTTTCAAGAAGACACCGGCAAGCAAGCTACGCGTACCGCATCATGTGTCGGCAAGCCTTGGCGGGGGCGCAGCGCCAATGTCCACCGCCCGGTCCCCGCCATACCGGGAAGCGCGAGCGCCAGAAACGTTCCAAGGAAAGAAACCTGCGGGAACGCATGGTCGACTATGGGGGCGACGGCTCGCGCCTCATGGGGAACCCGATCGCCCTGTATTATTGGCAATGAGGGCGAGAGCGATCCGTGCGTGACCACGGTGCGGTGGAATGTCTCGGGCGGTGTCCCCCGGAAGGCCCCGAGAGATGCACTGTCGCATGCACAGCTATCCTTCCAACCCATCGTAGAGGTGGCATCGACGCTCGCGATCGGCTCGCGCTTCTCTTTCGGGGGTGACATGCCAGCGTTTGTCAGAAGGGGTCGTGAATAGTTACAAGAATCCTTGGCTTGCCCCCAGGATGACGCCCTCATTACGGAGGTTTTGGAGGGTGACAAGACCCCCGGCGATCGCCGTGTCAGGGTCGGGAAGGGCAAGATCCCGTACTGTTTTTTGTACGGCGTCATATCCACTCAGCCTCTCGTCCATAAGAATAGCCATTAAACGCATAGTCACGTTATTTAGGGAAAGAAAGCGGACCTGATAGGCAGCATCGCGAAACCCAAGGATATAAGTCGGTCGTGGCGCTAAATCGGGCTTAACGCGTTTGCCTATCAGGTGTACAGGGTAGTGATAATCGGTGATCGCGAGAATCGGATTGAGGACCGGGATACCTTCTGCAAGGGCGCCGTTTACGTGGAGGACGCGAGGGGCAGGATCTCCCGATACGGATAAGACAAGCTCGCTCCACTCGTAGTGCATAAGTTCTTTAAGAAAGGGCGCATCGTTCTCCCTGTGGCCGCGCTCTGTTTCCAGGTACCGGATAAGTTCGTCTGGGATTTCATGGAAGTAGGGCGTCGCGCAGTCGTGGTACTTTACAAAGTCCTGAACCAGCGTCTTCCAGGCACGCTTCCCGATTACCGCTCGGGCGATGGGAAAGCATGCGGATAGGTGTACGTCTATGTCGTTTAGTATCAGGTCGCCATAAAGACGGATGCGCGCCCGCGGGCCAAGGCCAGTCGGCGGTACGCTGTGTTTTGGGTCACGCAGGTGCCGAGTGAAGGCGATCTGGAAGTCAGACAGTGCGTTCGCCCGAGGCCGTTTGCTCGAGGACATGGCCACATCTCCTTTGCAGGGTGCCGATCATAGCGAGTTCTGGCTCCAGGTCGGCAAGTGCCGGGATGCGCATGTCGCGCTCCAGTGTGGTCGGGGCGGCCCCGTGCCGCCTGTACGCGCGTTCGAGCAGGGCCCAGACCGGATCTATGATCGTCGCGCCATGGGTGTCAATCAGTAAATCGTCATTCAGGCGGTCATGTCCGGCGATATGCATGTAGGCGATCCGACTGCTCGGTAGGGCGTCAATAAAGGCCGCCGCATCAAACTTGTGGTTTACGCTATTGACGTACACGTTGTTCACGTCCAAGTGTAGGAGACAGTCCGCCTCTTTTAAGACCGCGAGCGTAAACCCCAACTCACTCATTTCCGAAATCGGCATGCGTGCGTAGTAGGAGGTGTTCTCGATCCCTATGCGGTGACCCAGAATATCTTGGGTCTGGCCGATGCGCGTGGCTACATGCCGTACTGCTTCTTCCGTAAACGGTAGCGGCAGAAGGCCGTATAGGTAGCCGGTGCCGGAGCAATAAGCTAAATGCTCGGTGTATAAGGCGATGCCATGCGTTGCCATGAACGACTTGATAGAGCGTAGTAGCCTCTCGTTTAAGGGCCCGGGCCCGCCCAGCGATAACGATAGGCCATGACACACGAACGGATAACGCTCAGTGAGCGCTCGAAGGCGGCTACCAAGGCCGCCCCCGATATGTATCCAATTCTCGGGGGCGATCTCAAGGAAGTCCACGGTAAGGGGCAAGGCCTCGGTGCGCAGCCCGGTGAGGAATTCGCGCCGTAAACCGAGGCCTGTGCCGGAGACTTCTCGTTTCTTTTGCTCTGCCATGGCCGACGTTTCAGTTCCGTCGCGGCCCTGTTAGGGCAGTCGTTGCGTTTTAGGATTTATTTGGCTTGAGATGGTGCTCTTTCATGTATCGCGCGCTGCACTTGCCATCGTGGGCCTTGATCATACCGCTGCTGGCGCAACCGCCGGCGCTTACCTTGAGCAATTGGCCGGTGTGAACCACGTCCGCGGCAAATGGGTTTGCGGCTGGGGATGCGGCAAGCGCCGACACGGATAAGGCCAGCGCTGATGCAGCAGCAAACGGAACAATAGTTTTTCTAGCGTTCATAAGAAGAAACTCCTGTTAGTGAGGATAATCGGGCGCATTAACGGACGGGCAGACTTCCGTCCGGCTGCGATGATCGCGGTCTTTTGACTTTTCGATCGCGTCTGGGATCCTAGCACAATGACAGTTGATCGCAAGCGGCCCCCAAAGCGCGAGAGGACACGGCGCCAGGAGGACGTGGTTTTCGCGGCAGATGGCCACCGCACCCCGCATTCCCGATATGGGCGCGCGTCTTCGTAAGCCGCGGCCGAAGACAACGTTCCCGGTGCGCGAGATCGGAAGCAAGGTCCCGGCGAACGACGTTGCGACGCATGGTCCTATGGTATGCGCCGAGCACATGCCAAGATATAGAGGAGCCGAGCGCCGGACCGAAGCGGCTGATGCGCCTCGGGGATCCGGGGTTTGTAGGGCCCGAACATGCTTGTGGCCAGGACCGGCACAAGATACCGAAGACGGGGCTAACAACCGGATTCTGGAAAGTCCTTGTCCATAGATATGCTGGCCCGGATAGGCTACCATTTTTGTGACGTAGATATGCGCTATTCGAGCGTCCATGATCAGCGCCGAGCAGTCGTCCAGTGGCTTTTCCGCCTCACAGATGAGGGGCCCGAAGTGAGGGGGTGTACGCTTCACACAAAGCATGCGGGGTTTCTTGAAATTGGCATCCCAGTCTACGCTCCAAAGTCGTTTTGGCAAATGCGTGCCATGGTGTACAAAGGTATGAATAGTGCTGAAGTGCGCCGTATGGAGCAGGTAGTAGCGGCTGATGCTGTTTACGGTGGACCTAAAGGATGTGATTTGGATGCGCCTCGATGGTCTCGTAAAAAGGCTTCCGCGGTCACGCCGATAAGGTATGGGCGGCGTGGCAGCCCGCTGCTGCTTAACCTAGGTCAAACCTACGGCACCTATGCTATGGCTGCCGCATAGCGAAGGAGATAAATCATGATATCCAATCAAGCGAATTGGGAAAGGATCGTGCGTGTAGGTGTAGGCCTTGCGTTACTCGCGTTCGGCTATTTGACAGCGGCACTGCCTTCGTACGGTCGGCTAGCGCTCATGGCGGTGGGAATCATCCTCATCATAACTGGGCTTATGGCGTACTGCCCCGTGTGGCACCTGCTCGGTATTTCCACCAAACACAAAGCAAATGCGGCAGCGGATGACCCGCGATGAACAGAG
>JAJYPQ010000384.1 GCA_021795255.1 Pseudomonadota bacterium | reverse complement strand
AGAAAGCCGCCTCCTCACCGCGGTCGGTGTTCACGACCTGATCGTGGTCGAGACCAAAGACGCGGTGCTGGTCGCGGATCGTGCCTCTCCCCAGGCAGTGAAGGATCTTGTGATCAAGTTAAAGGGACTCGCGCGCAGCGAATGTACAGTGCCGAGCCGGGTGTGGCGGCCGTGGGGCTTTTATGAAACCATTGACAGCGGCACGCGCTTTCAGGTCAAGCGCATTATGGTAAGGCCGCATGGAGCGTTATCCTTACAGATGCATCATCACCGTGCCGAGCATTGGGTGGTGGTCAAAGGGACAGCGCGCGTGGTGCGCGGTGATGAAGAGTTTATGGTGACTGAGAACCAGTCGACTTACATTCCGGTCGGCGTGCGTCACAGGTTGGAGAATCCCGGTGTCATCCCGCTCGAAATGATCGAAGTGCAGTCCGGGAGTTACCTCGGCGAGGACGACATTATGCGTTTTGAGGACCGCTATCATCGGGTCGATTCTTCTGTTGGCTGAAGACCCCCCGAGACCACGACGTATGGGCCTCGTCGACCGCAGGCATCAACGCACATTGCGTCTTATGACGTGTCCCCTGGGGATGCCATAAGGATGCGCGTGCTCGTAACTGGAGCGACCGGCTTTATTGGCGGGGCCTTGGTGTCGACCTTGGTCGCGACCGGGGCCGCGGTGCGAGGGCTCAGTCGGACGGCCCCTGCAGGCTGTGAGTGGCAACGCGCGGATCTCACGCGAGCCGAGTCAGTGCGCGGCTCGTGCACTGATATCGACGTCGTGTTTCATCTGGCTGGTATCGCCCACACCCGGACTCGTGGCTCTCAACACGCAGAAGTGACCATTGCCGGCACCCGTGCCTTACTCGCAGAAGCGCTTCGTGCGGGCGTTCGGCGGTTTATCTTTGTAAGTAGCATAAAAGCTTTGTGTAGTGACGACGACTATGCGCGCAGTCGTCTTGCCGCCGAGGACCTGGTGCGCAATGCTCCCTTCGAGGCAATCGCTATCGTGCGCCCGGGTCTGGTCTATGGTCCGGGCATGAAGGGCAACCTCGCGCGCTTACTGAGGTTCGCCGCCCGCGGCTGGCCGCTTCCGATTCCGGAAGGCGGGGCGGTGCGCAGCCTTATCCATCGTGATGATCTGGTGCGAATTCTTATCGCTCTTATGGAAGCGGTCACGGACCTCGTTCCTTATACCCTGACGGATGGCGAGCCCTATACCCTGCGGGCGATCTATGACGTGATGCGGGGCGGGTTTGGATATGGGCCTGTCGCCTACGCTTTACCCGCGACCTTTTTGGAGAGGCTCGCGCGCTTCGGGGATGGCGTTGCGAGATGGACTGCGCATCCTTGTCCGTGGGACTCCCAAGCCTTGGCCCCGCTCCTTCAGTCGTACTTTAGCGACGATAGACGGGTGTGGGACGAGCTGGGACTCAAGCCTCACTATTCGTTGGGCTCGGCGATGCCAGAACTCGTCTGCGCCTATCGTGACGCGCGGCGTAAGGGCCCAGAAACGCCTGCGCCGAGCCCGCGCCCGTGACCGGCTCCTCGCAAGACGCGGGCGGACGCTCCCATACGACCGCCACCGGCGTGGGCTATGGCCCCAAGGAGGTGCGCTTATGATCGAAGGACTGGCAAGAGACCTGCTTGTGGTTGTGCTGGTCTGGGTCTTAAGCCGCTTTTTTGCGGACCCGCGAAATCCCTGGCAGGTGCTAGATTGGCCCAATGCCCGTTCCCTGCATGAACGGCCCGTGCCGCGTATGGGGGGGCTCGCCATGGTTTTAGGTGTGCTCGTGGGGGCGGTATTAGGGCCATGGTCTCTTTCTTGGCGTTTGGAACTGGTCGCCTTGGGCTTAGTCCTTGTGGCCGCGGGGTCATGGTACGACGACATCCGCGGCCTCAGTGCCCGGGTTCGCTTAGGCCTGCATGGTGGGGCCGCGGGGCTTGCGGTCTGGGCCTATTTGCATTGGCCGGTGTCCTGGCTTCCACATGTAACGCTGGCCTTTGATCGCCCTATAGCCCTCCTGCTCATGACGCTGTTTCTCGTCTGGTGGATCAATCTCTATAACTTCATGGATGGCATGGACGGGCTGGCCGGCGGCATGGCGGTTTTCGGTTTCGGGACCCTGGCGCTTCTTGGCTACCGTGCGCAAGACCCGTCCTATGCCGAGGTGAGCTTGCTGGTCGCGAGCGCCGCCTTGGGCTTTACACTGACCAATTTCCCACCGGCCCGGTTGTTTATGGGCGACCTCGGTTCAACCCTGTTGGGCTTCGCCGCCGGAATGATGGTCCTAGTTGGCGCCAACCGCGGGGACTTCCCGGTCTGGGTCGGACTCGTTGTATTTTCCCCCTTTCTTGTCGATGCGACGGTGACCTTGATCCGGAGACTTGTGCGCGGCGATAAGCTCACGATCGCGCATCGCGAACACTATTACCAAAGGTGCGTGCGCAGCGGGTTCAGTCATAAGCAGACGGTGGTAGGCGAGTATCTTTTGATGGCGCTTTGTTCGGCGTGCGCTTATCTCGCCGTTGGCGGGTCGGTGGTCCTACAATGGGCTATACTGGCATTTTTGACGGTTGTGTACGGCTTTCTGGCGGCCCTTGTGGGGCGCTGGGAGGCCCCGAGGGAAGGTAATGGCAAGGTCTCATACTAAGGTCCCGATCGGGCGTTGGGCAATCGTGGCCCATGACCTTCTTGTGGTTCCCGTGGCATGGCTCGGGGCCTATTGGCTGCGCTTTAATTTGGGTCCGGTGCCGCACGTCTTCTTACGTCAAAGCGTGTACCTCCTTCCAGTCGTTCTCGCGGTTCAAGGTCTTGTCTTCTGGAATATGGGACTTTACCGCGGCATCTGGCGTTTTGCCTCGGTGCCGGATTTGCGGCGCATCTTTAAGGCCATCATAGCGGGCACCGCGGGCAGTGCTTTGGTGTTGTTTTTGTTGTCGCGCCTAGTCAATGTCCCGCGCTCGGCCTTTGTGTTGGACGGCCTCCTTCTCATGGTCTTATTGGGGGGGCCGCGTTTCTTTTATCGCTTCCTTAAGGACAGAAGCCTCTATCAACCGTCCGAGAAGAAGGCGCTTATCGTGGGCGCCGGCCGTGCCGGAGAAACGCTGGTTCGTGATCTTTTACGCGGACTCGACATAGGCTATCGGCCGGTCGCCTTTGTCGACGACAACCCGCATCGCCTCGGTCAGGAGATTCACGGCGTCCCGGTCGTAGCGGACTGTGACAAGCTGCCGGAAATGGTTGAACGACTGGAGATCGATATCGTATTTATCGCGATCACAGAGGCCAAAGCGCGCACGATGCGTCGCTTGGTCGAATTGTGCGAACGATCTGGTCGTCCCTTCCGGATTCTTCCGGGCTTACAAAATGTGATCGATGGCCAAGTCAGTATTCAGGAGCTGCGCGAGGTTAACATCGAGGATCTTCTGGGGCGCGAACCAGTCTTACTGGATTGGCAGGAGATCGCTCGCGGGATCGGAGACAAGACCATCCTTGTGACAGGTGCGGGGGGATCGATAGGTTCCGAACTTTGTCGTCAGATCGCGCGCCTCCATCCGCGTTCACTTTTACTTTTCGAGCGGAGCGAATTCAACCTTTACAGCATAGAGCTGGAACTGAAGCGCGATCACCCGGGCCTTTCCGTGCTGCCGATTTTAGGCGATGTGGGCGACCGTCTTTTGGTCGATCGGGTGCTCGGACAGCAACGTCCGGACGTGATTTTCCATGCCGCAGCCTACAAGCATGTGCCCTTGCTGGAGGGCCAAAGCCGTTCAGCGGTGGTGAACAACGTATTGGGCACGGCAACCCTGGCCGATGCCGCGGATCGGTTTGGATGCGGTGTGTTTCTTTTGATATCGACGGACAAGGCAGTGAACCCTTCCAACGTGATGGGTGCAACAAAGAGGGCCGCCGAAATCTTGTGTCAAGAGATGAATACCCGGTCAGAGACCCGTTTTTTGACGGTACGGTTCGGCAACGTCTTAGCTTCGGCTGGGAGCGTCATTCCCCTTTTTAAGGCGCAAATCGCAAGCGGTGGCCCGATCACCGTAACGCATCGCGATATCACGCGTTATTTCATGACCATCCCCGAGGCCTGCGGTCTGATCCTGCAGGCGAGCGTGATCGGTTCAGGCGGTGAGATTTTCGTTCTCGATATGGGCGAGCCTGTTAGAATCAGCTACCTGGCTGAACAATTGATTCTTTTGTCAGGCAAACGGCCAGGGCAGGATATCGAAATCACCTATACCGGATTGCGTCCCGGCGAAAAGCTCTACGAGGAATTATTTTACCCCGATGAGGCCTTACTGCCCACGAGCCATGCGAAGATCCGCCAGACCGCGGGGACCTCTGTGAATGCCAGTTATTTTAACGGTCAGTTGAAGCAACTACGGAACTTATGTGGTCATGCCGATGAGGAGACGCTTACGGCGGCTCTCAAGAATATGATCAATGGGCAGGGAACGCAGTCGATGAATTCCGCATCAGGCGGTGATGCGGCGAGGGCAAACACCTGATGCTTGAATAGGGCGCAAAGAGGGCGGTCATTATCCGACGGCAACCGCCCTGACACGCTCTGTCGCTTCGGCGACCTCATGGTGGTTGTCGATTTTGTTCACCGGACACCCCTAGGCCGCGA
>JAJYPQ010000383.1 GCA_021795255.1 Pseudomonadota bacterium | reverse complement strand
GCACACCAGCGCAACGCTCCGATTTCGGACGAAATCCAGCGGCTGGCGCGCGAGTTCAAGGTCAGCACCCTGGTCACCTTGCGCCGCCTGTTTGACGCGGGCACCATCAGCCAGGCCGCGCTGTGGCAGCACTACCGTGAGGAACAGGAACGGCTGCGCACGCTGAAGGAGCGCGGCAGCAGCGGCGGTGACTTCTACCGCAGCCTCGGGGCACGCACCAGCAAGCGCTTCGCACGCGCCATCGTGTCCAGCACGTTGGAGGGCCTGACCTCGTTTCCAGATGCCTTTCGCATGTTGGGTGTGCGCAAGACGGCTACCTTCTATGAGGCTGCGCGCGAGTTGGGGGTGATGGCATGAGCTATCTGCTGGACGCCAATGTCTTCATGTCCGTGAAAAATCTGCACTATGGCCTGGATTTCTGCCCTGCATTCTGGGACTGGCTGGTGCATAAGGGTAATACCGGCTCGGTGTCCAGCATCGACAAGGTAGCCGATGAAATCGAAGCCGGTCAGGACGAGTTGTCGGACTGGGCTAGGAACCACGGCCACGCGCTCTTTCGGCGCACGCCGCCTGCACTGGCGCCGCAGTTTACCCAGGTCAGCACATGGGCCACCGGGCAGCAGTACACGCCGGCGGCCATCAACACCTTTCTGCAGGCCGCCGACTTCTATTTGCTAGCCCATGCGCTGGCAGGTAATCAAGTGGTGGTGACCCACGAGGTTCCATCCAACTCGCCCGGCCGCATCAAGATACCGAACGCTTGCGTGGGCCTGGGCGCGCGGTTCATGACGCCCTACCAGATGCTGCGCACCGAACAAGCTCGCTTCGTGCTGGGAGCGCACGCATGAGCGAGAAAGCTGCCTTCACCCTGCGGGGCCGCAATCCGGATGTGTTGACCTGCATTGCAAACCTTTCGAATGATGAGGTGTTCACGCCGCCTGAGTTCGCCAACAGGATGCTGGATACTCTTGCCGAGGCGTGGGCGACCGCTAACAACGGAGCGGACATATGGGCCAACAAGATGGTCAGGTTTCTGGACCCGTGCACGAAGTCGGGCGTATTCCTGCGCGAGATCACCCGCCGTCTCGTCACAGGATTGGCCGATGAGATCCCGAACCTTGATGAGCGCGTCAATCACATCCTGACAAAGCAGGTATTCGGCATTGGCATTACCTACCTCACCAGTCTGCTGGCGCGGCGGAGCGTGTATTGCTCGAAACACGCCAATGGCGAGCACTCCATTGTCACGGGGTTTGATAGAGATGACGGCAATATCTGGTTCGAGCACATGGAGCACTCTTGGGAGGGTGAAAAGTGCCGATATTGCGGTGCGAATCGGCGTGACTACGACCGGGGTGAAGGGCTTGAAACGCATGCCTATGCGTTTATTCACACCGATAACATGAAGACCCGACTAGAAGAGAGATTCGGAGCTGATATGCAATTCGACGTGATCATCGGTAACCCGCCGTACCAACTCGGCCAGAGTGGCGGTGACGCAGTGGGTGGCTTCGCGATGCCGATCTATCAGAAGTTCGTTGAGGCGGCAAAGAGTCTTGACCCGCGGTACGTTATAATGGTGACTCCGTCGCGCTGGTTCGCGGGTGGGCGGGGGTTGGATGAATATCGCAGCGAGATGCTTGCCGACAAGCGAATGCGGGTGCTCGTGGATTTCCCGGATGCGGCGGAGGCGTTTCCGGGTACGCAGATCAAGGGCGGAGTATCCTACTTCCTCTGGGACAATTCGTGGAACGATGCCTGCGAGGTCACCACGATTTACGGGGGAAAACCAACCTCGCCGCCAATGAAGCGGTATCTGGGGGCTCACGACGTAGTAGTCCGCCGGAACGAGGCCGTGCCCATTCTAGAGAAAGTGTTCCGACTCAACGCCAAGGATGGTTTTGGAAACTTGTCGGCTAAGGTCTCACCAATCCAGCCGTTCAGCATTCGCACCAACTTCCGAGGCGCAGAGACGCCGAAGGGAATGAAGGAACCCGTGCGCCTCATCGGGAACGGCGGGGAATCCTTCATAGAGCGCTCTGCAGTTCCAAGAAACGATGCGTGGATTGGCGAGTGGAAGGTGCTGCTCGGCCGCGCTTATGGCGCTGGAGACGCTTTCCCGCACCAGATATACAACGACCCCATCATTGCAGGTCCAGGAACGGCATGTACTGAGACCTACCTTGTGGTCAGCCGTTTCGAGAAGGAGGCTGAGGCTAGGCGCTTCGCTGCTTACCTACGGACTCGGTTTGTTCGCTTTTTTGTGTCATTGCGGAAGAATACTCAGGACATCTACAGCGAGCGTTTTCAGTTCGTACCTGATCTTCCTATGAATCGTGATTGGACAGACGAGATTCTCTACAAGAAGTACGGCATAATGAACGATGAGATCGCGTTCATCAACAGCATGATCAGGCCCATGGGCAAGGCCGATGCGTAAGACCATTGAGGAGATCCTTGCGCCCAAGCCGGACGCCAGACCACGCATTTACGCCTATTCGATTGCAGATAAGTCACACAGGGGTCTGCTCAAGGTGGGCCAGACCACGCGCACCGTGAAACAACGTATCGCCGAGCAGGTCAAAACCGCCGCCATCAAGAACTATAAAGTCGAACTGGACGAATCCGCCGAGCGTAACGACGGCAGCCTTTTCACCGACTTTGATGTGCGTGCGGCGCTCGTCAGGAAGGGCTTCGAGAAAATCGAACTGGAATGGATGCGCTGTTCGGTCAAGGACGTGCAGACCGCGCTCACCGAACTACGCACCGGCCAGCGGTTCAGTGGCACGCACTACGAGACCTTCAGAATGCGCCGCGAGCAGGCCGAAGCGGTAGACAAGACCTTCGACTACTACCACTCGATCTGGGCCGAGAACCAGAACGCCGCGCCGCGCTTTCTGTGGAACGCGAAGATGCGCTTCGGCAAGACCTTCACCACCTACCAGTTGGCGAAGAAGCTCGGTGCTAGGCGCGTGCTTGTGGTCACTTTCAAGCCTGCCGTCGAGGATGCGTGGCAGACGGATCTGGAGTGCCACGTGGACTTCGACGGCTGGCAGTACCTCTCCCGCGCGTCCGGCAGCGACCCGACGCAGATAGACCGCAGGAAACCAGTCATCTATTTCGGCTCCTTCCAAGACCTGCTCGGCCGCGACGCGGCCGGGAACATCAAGCCCAAGAACAAGTGGCTCCACATAGTGAATTGGGACCTCGTGGTCTTCGACGAGTACCACTTCGGCGCTTGGCGCGAGACCGCGAAGGAGCTATTTGAGGGCGAGGAGGAGGCCGTCGCGGGGAAGGAGGCCAAGCTCGAATACGCCGCCGGGCTGGAGGATGTGAACGAAGACCTTACCGTACTCTCGGAGAAGGAGACCGAGTTCCTCCCCATCACCACCAAGGCCTACCTCTACCTCTCCGGCACGCCGTTCAAGGCGCTGGCTACTGGTGAGTTTATCGAGGAGCAAATTTTCAACTGGACCTACACCGACGAGCAGCGTGCCAAGGAAAAGTTCGCCAGAACGAACCCAGACCAGCGAAACCCCTACGGCGCGCTGCCGCAGATGCGTTTGCTGACGTACCAGATGCCGGATGAGCTGGTGGCGGTCGCCAACGCAGGGGAGTTCGACGAATTCGATCTCAACGCGTTCTTTGAGGCATCGGGCACGAGTGCCAAGGCGCAGTTCAAGCACAAGAGGGACGTACAGAAGTGGCTGGAAATCATCCGTGGCGGCTACGCGCCCAAATCAGTCGAGCATCTTAAGATGGGCACGCGACCGCCGTTTCCGTACTCGGACGTGCGCGTGCTGCCATACCTGCAACACTCGTTCTGGTTTCTTCCCAACGTCGCGGCCTGTCACGCGATGGCGAACCTGCTGGCGGAGAAGTACAACACCTTCTGGCACGAGTATGCAGTGGTCGTCGCGGCCGGGGCATCGGCGGGCATCGGGTTGGAGGCCTTGCCGCCCGTGCGCAAGGCCATTGGCAGCGGATTCGAGACCAAGACCATTACGCTGTCGTGCGGCAAACTCACCACCGGCGTCACGGTGCCACAATGGTCGTCCATTCTGATGCTGCGCAACTTAAAGTCGCCAGAAACCTACTTCCAGGCGGCATTCCGGGTGCAATCGCCTTGGTCCATCAAGAACCCGAACGGCGACAATCCGAACGAGGAGGATATCCTAAAGCCTATTTGCTTCGTGTTC
The DNA here is from genome assembly GCA_021795255.1 of Pseudomonadota bacterium. The sequence goes on along the minus strand of JAJYPQ010000383.1, from coordinate 448 downwards.
GACTTCGCGCCCACACGCGCACTGCGACAACTCTCGGAGTACGGGATCGGCCTGTCGCCCAACGAGTTGAACCCGGAGAACGCGGTCAAGGATTTGGTGTCCTTCCTTCCCGTGCTGGCCTACGACGGAGCGAACATGACGCAGATCGACGCGGGCGGCATTCTTGATATCGCGATGGCGGGCACTTCAGCCACGTTGCTAGCGCGCAAGTGGGAGAGCGCGCTGCTCGTGAACGTGGATAACGACACGCTGCGGCGCATACTGGATAACCCCGATGCTATGGCCGCCGTGGAGCGCATCGAGGGCTGGCGTTCGCTCGGCGACAACATCATCGAGACCATCATCAACAAGAGCGAGAAGGTTAAGGATCTCAAGAATAAGGCTAAGGATAAGGGCTTGTCGGCGAAGGAAAAGAAGCAGCTCACCGATGAGGAGAAGGAGTACAAGT
>JAJYPQ010000382.1 GCA_021795255.1 Pseudomonadota bacterium | reverse complement strand
GGGTCTGGGTCCAGCGCCAATGACGCCATGCCCCCAGCGGAATGATCACAAAGCCTGTGGCCACAAAGGCCACGTAGAGCGTATGGAGGGCGAGCACCGCGTCGGCCGCGGCCACGGATTGGGTCTCATAGATCATGCTGTGGCGCCATGGGTCTGAAAAGATCCTTTAGGAGTTCCACAAAAGCCCGTTTGGAGCTGCGGGCGGGCGCCCCGTTCTTAAAGAGGCATCATGACACCTGCGGCCTACTCAAGCCATGCGCCGAAACAGCGACATTCTTGTGACACCTTTGTCCGGGCGTCTTTGGCCTAGCCGTGCAGGGACCTAATCGTACCCGGTCGGCCTCTCGGCCACTACCTGGCGATCGCGCCCCTGGCGTTTCGCCGTGTAAAGCGCCTTATCGGCACGACCGATCAGCTCCTCGAGTGTCCGGTCCCCGGCCTGCACAGTCGCGACACCGATACTGACAGTCATGGGAACCGCGCGTCCTTGGAAGAAAAAGGATTCGGCGCGCATTGCCTGCAAGAGCTTGCCAGCAACGATCTGGGCCTGGACCGCCGTCGTGTCTCTCAGGAATATCGCGAACTCCTCACCGCCATAGCGCCCAACCGCATCGGAGCTTCGGACCGCGTCTTTGAGGCGCACCGCGACCTGGGCCAACACCTGATCGCCCCCTAAGTGTCCCAGTTGGTCGTTGATGACCTTAAAGTGATCCAGGTCGACCATCAAAACACTAAAGCCGCGTCCTTTGTCTCGATGATCCTTAAAGGCATGTGCCAGACGACCGATGATGGCCCGTCTATTCAGAAGTCCAGTGAGTTCATCGCGCTCAGCGATCACCGCAAGTTCGCTGTTGGCGGCACGTAGACCGGCGTTCACGCCGCTCATTTGCTCGCGATTTAGCACAAGCCCGCTGTAGAGACGGTTGATCTCAAAAAGACAGGCCGCGAGCACCGACACAGCGCCCACGAGACTCACAAGAAGCGATGTGTACCAGGCCACACAGAAACGAGACTCGCCGAGCCGAACCAGGCCCAGATCAAGGGCAGCCGCGCAGGCCGCCACGAACAGCCAAGTATCAAGAACGGTGCTGGCCCGACGATACCAAGCCAAGCAGGCGGCCACGACGATCATAAAACCCAGACCTCCAACCGTCAGCCCCATTGAAGCATGGGCGTGCCGTCCACGCCCGGCCATTGGCGACAAGAGGTGTCCCCTGGCGAGCATGTAAAAGGCGGCTAGCAAGACCATGGCGACTACGAGTGCCCGCCTGCGGTAGCGGAAAAAACTGGCGTCATCGGGCGCTACGGCACGCGGATGGAGGGCATAGAGCAATACGCCGCCCGCAAAAAACAGGTGCGAAAAAAACCATAACCAGACGGAACTATCCCCCGGCCGGGCAGGCGAGACCAGAAAAGCGGCCGGGAAGAGCCAGGTACTGGCAGCGATCAAGAAACCCGCACCGCCGTAGCCGAGCGCCAGTATCGCGACCGCTGGATCGCGTCCCGCCCGGGCCTGGCCCCAGAGGAGATAGGCGGTTAAAAAATCGACGACTACGATGACAGCCGCGGAGGCCGGGAGAAATCCGCGTATGATAGCGACTGGCTCTTTGGCGACTGGTATGACCCACACCGTGACAACGGCAAACATTCCGAGTACCAGACCGCCAAAAAGCTGCACGAAACGCGAGGCAGGCACCTCACCGAAGGCGACAATGAATTCTCTCCCTCCCCGGGTCTCGTTCATCGCGCTCGCTCCTATGTGGCTCTCCTGGTAATCTAAGTTTGCATAGAACATGCCAAATCTGTGATAGGCCGTTCGCTGCAAGAGACGCTGGTCGCACGCTTAGACCCTCGCGGCGGCCCTTAGAGATCTCGGTCACGATCAGACATTGCGCATGTGACGAGACGTCCGGGCACAAAAAGGCTTTGTTGTGGGGGCATCACCCCCCTTGCCAGAAAGGCGAGGGCTGTTGTAAAAAGTGGCTGTGCACAGAGATTTCCCCCATTGTGTGACGAACGCGTTGAAGGCCGCAATAGCGGGCCTTGCTCCGAACAGCGGTTTCCACCCGGAGCGGGCCTTGCTTTAGTAACTATAGATCACGCGCTGCGTGCGCGGCGCGCCGAGCTTGATGACTGTTCCCGTCTGAATAGACGCGCCGGTGCGGCACCCGGCCGCCTCGCGCCGATCTCGTTTCACCGAGGATCTCCTGAACGGGGAGCCCGAAGGCCGCGATCCCTTACCCCGAGACAAAAGCCACCCACGTTTGCGCTCTTTCCGGTCCTGGAACAAAATCGCCGAGTGCGTGTCTTAGCCGAAGGCGATAAAACTAGCCAAGAACTGAGAAAAACTGGCCCCCAACCTCTTTTAGGAATATGCAATGTCTACCCGAAGATACGCCGCGATCGCCACGGCGCTTGTTGTGCGCGCCCTCTTGGTAAGCGCTCAGGCCCACGCCATCGCTGGCATGCGCGTCTTTCCCGGGACCCTCACCTTTGCCGATCCCGGGGTGACCGACGAATTCGACTTAGGATTCGGCCGTGCCGCCCTAAGTGATACGCCGGGCGGCCCCTCCCCGTATGCCTCGACGGCCTCCGCGGCCGAATCCAAGACCATCACAAAAGACCTGGCCTTCAGTATCGGCGGCAGCTACCAGGGCGCAAGCGGTAACGCCGCGCCGAGTGGTTTTGGAAACGCCGCGGTGGGTCTGAGCTACCTCTTTTGGAAGAGCGACAGCCAAGAGACGCTGATCACGGGCGCCTTGAACGAATCGCTCAACGACACCGGCAGCGCTGGGGTCGGCCAACCCTACTCGATGTTTTCCCCGACCTTGTTGTTTGGGCGCGGTCTTGGCGATCTGCCGAGCAAGATCAGAATGCTGCGACCGCTGGCGATAACCGGCATAGTGGCCGCCAATATCCCATCGGCGGCGAATGTGCCGAGATTCGTTGCCTGGGGTTTGTCGGTCCAGTACAGCCTCCCGTATCTCCAGTCCTACGTGCGCGATATCGGACTGCATGCGCCCTTCAACAATCTGGTGCCGCTCGTGGAATTTCCGATGCAGACCTATACGAGCGGACCGTATGCTGGGCAGACCCTCGGCACCATCGACCCGGGCTTTGTCTGGATTGGACACTATGGACAGGTCGGCATCGAGGCGACGATCCCAATCAATCGGGCGAGCGGCCGAGGCATCGGCGTCCTATTGGGCGTCGGCTTCTATCTCGATGACATCTTTCCCCATACGTTGGGGACACCGCTGTTTCCCGCAAGCCCGAGGATTGCCTAAAATGCCAGCCAGACTGCCCATAAGACGCGCCACCCTCACCCTGCTTTTCACCCTACTGCTCCCCGTGGCCGCCTACGCGCACGCCTTTCCCGATCGATCACGACCACGTGTAGGCGCCACCGTGAAGCTTGCACCCCATCACGTCCGGATCTGGTTCGACGCCGGGCTTGAGGCACTCTTTTGCTCGCTCCTCGTCAAAAACGCCGCTGGCCAAGTCGTAAGCCAAGGGCGCGGCCATGTCGTCTCTGGAAGCCACGACCGGCTATTGGAGACCACCGTCAAGCCCCTGGCGCCCGGCAAATACCGCGTCTACTGGAGTGTCGTGGCGGTCGACGGCCATCACACCGAGGGCCACTACATGTTCCGTGTCGGGGGTTAATACCGATGTCGTCCCATCTGCCCTATATCGCCATCAGCGCCTTTGACATCATCGCGCTCGCCGCCGTGATCGGCAGTCTCGCCACCGGTCTCTGGATCATCCCCGAGGGGGCTCGCGAGTCCTTCCATCGCCGCCTGTGGCACCTGACCGGTTTGAGCCTAGCGGCGCTCACGCTGAGCAGCGTCGTGCTGCTCGTCGGCCGCACCCTCGAGATGAGCCGCCAACCCCTGCACGACCTCGGCCACTGGCTCCCCCTGGTCGTGCGCGAGACCGCGTTTGGCCACATCTGGATGGTACGGCCGGCCATGCTACTCGTAGCCTGGGTCGCGTGGTTCATTGGCCGCAGGCCGGCCCGCCATCGCGCCGCCTACGGCATCCTGCTGGCCGCCGCCGTCATCGCCTTTACGCGCAGCGCAACAGGCCACCCCGCAGACCAAGGCCAATGGACCGCGCCGGAATGGGTGGATTGGGTGCACCTGATGGCCGCCTCGGTCTGGGTCGGGGGGCTGTTTGCGATGACCGTCGCGATCTTCCCATTCCTGTCCCAGGCGCATCTGTCGCCACCCGTTCGCCTGACCCTAGTGGAACGGCTCTCGTCGCTGGCCGCAGTCGCACTGGCCTGCATCCTCGTTACCGGGGTCCTCTCCGCCTATCACTACCTCGGCGGTTTCAGGCCGCTCTTTCATTCCGCCTACGGGCACATCCTGCTCGTAAAACTCGGTCTGGTCGCCATCGCGATCGCCCTCGGTGCGGCCAATCGATTCCTGTTCGTGCCCCGGATACGCGCGGCCGGCGACAAGCGCCCAGCCCGCCCGGTGGCGCACGAAGCCAGCCCACGGGCGTTGGCCCATCTCACGCGCTCGGTCGCGATCGAGACCGTTTTTCTCGTGGCGGCCCTGATCGCCGCAGCGGTCCTCTTGCATGGTATGCCGCCTCGGGAAATGGACCACACCATGGGCGGCACGATGGCCCGTGCAAGCCGCCCGC
>JAJYPQ010000381.1:540-4662 GCA_021795255.1 Pseudomonadota bacterium | reverse complement strand
GACACCGCCGGCAGCCGCGTCGCGACCCTGATCGTCGAAAAAGGCGGCGAGACCTTCCGCCAAGATCTGCGGCTCGACGTCATGGATCACGCCTGGGTCGGGTGAGCTACCAGGCGTATTGCGCCAGAAACTGCGGCAGAACGGTCACGATCTGCTCGCGCGTATAGAAGCGGTCGGCGCGCGACATGCGCATCTCGTCTTGGATATCGGCGTCTCCGCCGAAACACAAGACCGCGATCTGCAAGAGGTACTCCATGCGCAGCGTCCTGATCACGTCGATGGGATCGAAGGCCTCGACCTCGTCGAGGTCCAGGAGAAGGAAGCGATAGAGCAGAATCTCATTCCAGTCACCCGCCTCGTCCAGGGATGTGATCGCCACCATCTCCCAATCCGGCGGCACCAGGGCGCTTAACGTCTCGCGCAGGGCGACGTCGGTCGTCATCACCAAGAAGCGACGCTCGAGGCGCGCGGCAATGGTAGGGCCCGCCATGCCTTAGCCGCCCACCTCTTCCTCCTCCGCGCCGGGCCGATAGAACTTCCCGAAATAGAAGTCGCGCCGATCCAGATCCTCATAGAGCGCCGCGCGCTCGCGGACCCCCTGCTCCACGATCTCGGCCATATAGCCCGCCTGCTCGCCATCCAGAATAAAAATGCGGCCGACCAGATCATCGTCGAGGTTCAATATCCGCGCACTCAGGCCATCCGGATAATCGATATACATCAGGAAGGACTGCGTCTCGGGGTCTTCAGGATCCAGCGGCATCATAGTGACCTTGCCGAGCCAAGCCAGACGCGCGGCCTGATTGAACTGCCGGATCTCGAGCTTGCGACCCTTGCGGTACTTGTTAAGCTCGTTTTTTACCTGCCCTACATCGGTGACCTTGATGGACTTCATGCCTGCTCCCGCCAAAGCCCCCATTCTATGCCCGGCTCCCTGGCGGGGAAAGCGGCAGGCAGGGTTGCCTGCCGCCTCGGCGGTCAGCCCCTGCGACCGACAACCTGCCGCATCACTTTGCGGATGGCGCCCGGGGCACTCATTATGTTCATGAAGCCGTGCGAACCCATCATGGAGGTGTCCGGGAAATTGACGGCGATGCGATAGCGGGGACGAAGAGATATGACTCGGCGCCCCACCACCATCATTTCATAGGGAAGATAGGCGTAACCACGGTAACGGTGAACATCGATGATATGCAGTATGTGGTGATCGCCACCCTTGCCGCTCTTGATCCCAAACCCGAAGACCGTCGTGGGTTTAGGCGTCCCCGGCACGTTCACCTCGTACACAAACGAGGAGCCGGCGACATGCCGCATGAGGTTCGCACGGATCATATTCACGGCCGCGGCGTGATTCGGGAACCGACGCACGCGGTACACGTTATTGAAATAGGGCATGAACAGCGCGTAGTGGTAATTCCCCGGCTTCAACTCATCCCGTGTAAGCCCCCGCCGCGACCCAAACAACTTCGTCGCGCCGAGCGCGGCCTTCAAGGCGGCGTCTGTCTTCGGCAAAGGATGCAGCCCATAGGCAACCGCCAAGTAATCCGGGTCCACATAGGACACCTGCCATGTACCATGCACCTTCGTGATCGATATCCGCTCGACCGCACCGAAGCCGCCATTGCGGGCCTGCCCGGCGGCGTTCAACATCTCGGGATAGGTCGCGCACATGATGGTCGTATTGCGAAACGGAACATATTGCCCGACGATATCGAAGCCGTTCTTCGCCAAGACCGCCCGGGTATTTGCGACGACCTTCGTCATCGCATCCGCGCCCGAAACCTTCTGACCCAGGACAAAGGGCTTATAGCGCGTCTGGGCGGCTGCCGCGGTACCGATCGCGAGAGTCACGGCCATGCAACATCCCAACCACTGCCTCTTATCCATAAATCACCCCTTATTCTTATTTCCCAAGAAAAAAGGGAGCCCAAGGCCCCCCATATTCACACGATGTGAATCACAAGCGCTTTTATTATTAAAACTTCCATCCCCAGTTCGCCTCGACCTGGTACTCATGCAGGCTGATCTTGATGGTCTGCGGATAGCCCGCATCGGTGGCCATTGGATTCGGGCCCGACACGGACTGGGGCAGACCATACATCGCAGCCATCGTGAAGTCCTGGTGGCGCGCTGTACGGACCGTGAAGCCCGCCGTGACGTGACGCTGAATGACGCCCGGGGCAAGAATATTGAAGAGCACCTGGGAGGACTGGATCGGCTGGGTGTTGTAGGCGAAGCCCACGCGGGCCGTGACCGTACGATTCACAGCCATCTGATAGCCGATCTTGTAGACGCTCACATTCTGCCAACCGAAGCCCCAGCCGCCCGCGGCGCCCAAGGCATCGCCGTCGTTGAAGTTACAGCCGGCCGAGGTGCAGTCTCCGTCCGTCATATCCGGGTTGCTCGGGCCCGGGTTCGCGATCGCCGGAACCTGGTTATAGTAGATGCGCTGGAAATCGAAGGCCAGGACTTGGCTTGCGGTCGGCTTGAAGGCAAGCCCTATGACGCCATTGGCCGGGATATCGAAGCGTCCGCCGCCCGCGAACAGACCCGAATACGCGCCGAACTTGGACATAGTCATGCGCGGCGAGTAGGCGACGCCGAGATCTATGCCTGGCATCAGACGGAACTGTCCGCCAACCTTGAACCCCACGCCAGTCGAAACGGCAACACCCCGTCCACTCAACGACCCAGGATTGCTCGAGTACGGAGCGAAATTCTGGAGCCCATCAGCACTGAAGGTCTGGCGCGCCACGATGATGCTAAGACCGATTGCATCATGTCGCATGAACCTGCGCGCATAAGTCGCCTGAACGAAGAGCTGCGCCAAGTTCACGCCAGTCTGCCCACCATAATATGGGCCGCCCGAACCCGTGGTCAGCCCGGCCAGGGGTACATGATAATTCGTGCTCATGCCGCCGTTCCCATAGACGGCGATACCCACGTAATTGTCGTGGCTCAGACGTTGCGTGTAACCGATGTGCGGGATCAGGAAGGCGTTCGTGCTGCTGCCGTAATTGCCGGCGGCTAGATACATGTCGCCGTCAGCATTTGCGTTCGGCGTCGCCGGATTATCGCCCCGCTCCATGGCTTGGCTGCCCGTCACCGTATAACCTCGATGGGGCCAGAAACCCGCGACACCCAGATCCAGACGGCTGCCCACGAAGGCGATGCCCGCGGGGTTGGTCGCCTGGATCATGCTGTCCTGGGGAAGGGCGGCGGACGCGCCGGCCATGCCGTCACTGATAGAGCTGTATCCGAGCTGAAAGTAACCAGCGGTGGTTGCAAGAGCGGTAGCGGGTAGGGCGATGGCGGCCGCGATGGCCGTAGCCAGCGTCCACTTCTTAGTGCTCACCATGATGTCCTCCTATTGGACATAAACCACGAAGGGCGGCACGCATGCCGCGTCGTTCGCATCCACTTGTGTTTTTTTTCGTTAGGATCGTTATTGGCAGAGCTCCGGACGCAAACGGACTGCGCAATATTCCCTAAGCGTCATCTTCCTGTCAATATGCAGCAAGGAAGCAATTACGGTCCACCCGACCCCTGACAATGTGGCGCCATAAGCCAAACTTTATGGAAGACTCCACACACCATTAGGAGTAACTAATATGCGTCTCCGAACATCCGTCATGCCCGCGGTACTGATCGCGGTCGCCGGCCTGGGTGCCGCCCATGCGTCGGGCTTCGCGATCGCGGAGCTGTCGATCGCGGGATTGAGCGAGGCGGACGCCCTCGTCGCCAATACCTCAAGCATGGGCGCACTTGCCTATAATCCTGCGGCCATGGCGTTCCACAAAGGAGGGTACGATCTCGGACTTCAGGGGATAGATGCCCACACGCAAGTGACGCCGACCGGCGGCGCGGGGACCTTCGTTGCGACCACGCCACATTGGGAGACGATGCCCAATCTCTTCTGGACCGACAAGATCGCGCCACACACACGCTTCGGCTTTGGTATAAACGAACCTTATGGGCTGCAGATCGCGTGGCCTGCGCAAACATTTCCTGCGCTTGCTCAAGGAGCGGCATCGGCGCTTGCCCCCACCTACACCCAATTGCGCCTCTTTGATGTGGCGCCGAGCTTCTCGTATCGCTTCGGTCATGTCGCCGTGGATGCCG
>JAJYPQ010000381.1:0-530 GCA_021795255.1 Pseudomonadota bacterium | reverse complement strand
ACGACGCACACCGGGTGGTGCTCGGGACACCAACAGCGACCGTCAGCGGATCAGGCGACCAAGTGGGCGCGCATGTGGGGGCGTTGGGACAATGGGGTCCGATCAGTGTCGGCGCGAACTATCGCTCGGCGGTCGAAGTGCCGCTCGACGGGGCGCTTGAGGAGGGCGGGCACTCGATCCCCGTCAACGCCTCCCTACATCTGCCATGGCAATTCGCGCTCGGCGTACGCGACGCGCTGAGCAAGAAGTTTGGGGTAGAGTTCGACTTCGACCGCACAGGCTGGAGCCGCTTCAACAATATCGTGGTCAATCCAGCCCCGGCCGTTGGCGGCCCCACCTTGCTCACGAGCACCTATGACTGGCGATCATCGAACGCCTACCGGCTGGGCCTGCATTACGCCCTGAGCCGACAGGTGAAGCTCAGGGCGGGCTATGCCTATGATGTCACGGGGGCCACGAACGCAGGCTTCTCGGCGCGCGTACCGGATGCGAATCGCCAGGAGCTCAGTTTCGGGGCGAGCCAGAGGTTG
>JAJYPQ010000380.1 GCA_021795255.1 Pseudomonadota bacterium | reverse complement strand
TTCAAGACCATGCCGCTTGTATGCCCGAGTGCTGCGACCAGTTGCCGGGCGCGCCCACCGTCACCATCCTGCGATCCCCGCAGGGTCTTGCCGTCGAGCGCGACGGGCTCGTCCTCCGCCCCGCGTGTGTGTAGCCAATCGCCAAGATTCTCCTCCAGCGCCGCGATATCGAGGGTCTGGAGCAGACGACGGATCGTGGGCTCGGACGGGGGCTCATAGCGGCCATCGGCGGTCCGGCGGCAACGCAGACGGCGCAGCATCGTAGGCGGGAGGCGTTTGACCCATTCGCCGATGGCGGTCGGTCCCTGCGCCCCGCTGATCACGGCACACAGAATGATGGCGATGAGCGAGCGCTGGCTGTGGCGCAGCCCGCGCCTCGCGCGCGGGTCCTCCAAGGACCCCAGGCGCGCAAAGAGCGCAGCGGCGTCCGCATCGGTCAGTGTCATGGTCTTCATCTCCTGGCGGGGTAGGTCTCGGTGCGGGCTCGGCTGTGAGAGGATGAGCCGGGCCTTCCGGTGGAGGGGGTACACCCAGATCCGCTTGGGCGCACCATGCGCGACATAGGTGGCGTTGGACTTGGCAAAACCGCGCGTGGGCCCAAGATCGATCCAGTTGGCGGCCCGGTAGCAGGTGCCGGCAAAGCGCGCCGGATCGATGAAGGTCTCGGCGAGCACCAGGCCCTGGCCATGGACCGCCCCCCAATCCGCCGAGAGCCGCGCGAGGTTCTGGCTCAGAATACGCGAGGCGAGGTTCTTGACCCGCACCCCCGGCAGGATCAGGAAGCGGGCATTGTTGGCGATCAACCCGATCCGTTGCCATTGCAAGGCCTTCGCCCAACCGATCCAGGCATCGCGCGGGGCGCACTTCAGCGCCGCCGACGCCCAGCCTACGAGCGCCAGCCACTGGCCGCCTTGCCGGCCGGAAGGCGGGTCCGCCTCCGCCACATAGCGTAGACTACGCCCCACGAGCGCGGTCAGCCCCAGGTAGTGGTGAGTGCGCATCAAGCGGTCCCACTTGGCGCGCTCGCTCGGACGGATCAGGCGCACGTGCACGCGCGACACATCCACCTCCACATCCTGGCCCGGATCGTTCATGCCCTCCGTTATAACAGAGCACAAACCCAAAAGCCAGCGGATTGGATGCCCTCCGCCTCATCAAGGACTTGGGGGGATGGATGACGGAGCCCTGCGCATAGGGGTACCATACTTGCCTGCGGGAGCGCCTGATGCAAGCCCAATACCCCCTTACCCACACGAAAGCCGGAAGACCCACCTATTTCAACGTTACAGTCCACTAGCGAAATTCCTTTTCTTCACGACGCCAGAAGTCATCGACCGAGATGGTGCGGCCACGCTTGGAAACAAGCGCTACGCGAACTTCATGGCCGACCTGCACCATGCGTTCTACACGCGACGGCGAAAGGCGGCACTTGCCGAAAAGCTGGAATCGATGGAAGGGCGCGCGGAGAGAGACGAAAGCGAGGCGGATGGACCCGAGTGGCCGTGATCGGCAAGCGAAGCCATTGTCGTTGGTGCATCATCGTTTCCATCATTCCTTCTTGCTCTCAGACCTTCGCCTGAAAGGGGTGATGCGGGGCGGCGGCAGGCGAGCGTCCTCTTGGAAGCGCCGCCGCGCGGCCGGCCGGCCTTCGCCCCCGCTACCTCCTGGAAATCGGCCCGGCGTCCTTCTGGTCCAGCCAGCCGCGCCGGCGGACTTCGAGGATGCCGGCGCTTCGCCGATCCCCGTTCTTCGGATTACCGGCCTGGCCGACCGGATCGCCGACCCACTGGCGGCTTACGTTTGACGCCAAGGAGAAACACTATGCAAACCAACGTCGACATGTCCACCGCCCTGCGGATGATGACCCAGGCCACCGACATGCCCCACGTGTTCGAGGACGTGGGCGAGTGCGTCGAGCTGGGCGGCGACGATGCCCTCTATGCCCTGCAGCTGCAGGGCCGGGTGTACTGGCCTGCCTGAACTGGGACACGAAGCGGGTGTGCGTGTCTCCGGTTGAACGGTGTGAGGCGGACAACCTGCGCGACTGCCTGGACGGCACGCCACTGTTGTCGCTGGATCGGTGCGTCCGCGATGTGCTGGCGAGGGTGGCAGAACAGGCGGTGGAAGCGCCTGCCCTGCCGGTCACGACCACTCACTAAGCCGGCGAGCGTCAAGACCCGTTCACGATACCACGCGCCGTCGGCACCGCCCAGCGGCAACCCGACAGGCTGGCTGCCAAGCCTTTTTTATGGCCGCATCCGTTGCGTGTACACGCCTCCGCTTGGCCGCTTTCGTCGTTCTGCGCATGTTTGCCAAACGGTCGTTTGATGAACAGCCTGAAATGCCGTCCACGATGGCCTGAAATACGCAACATTGCCAACGCGACGACTAGCCGCCGCGCCCGAAAACAGCCAAAATCCCGACATAGTCGATCGGCCAAGGCGCAATTTGGGCCTCCGTTCCGGATCATGAACCGCAAGGCCTTGTGGCCCAGAGCGAAACTCTCTCTGACGGATAGCCTGCATTTCTGCTCAACCGCCCTTGCAGATCCAGGTCAGCGGGTGGGCTAATCCGTTGCTGTTCAGCGTCAAGGTGCCGCTCGAGCGCTCCAGGGTGAATTGATCTCCGTCGCGATTGAGAGACCCGGCGATCACACTATCGGTCAGCACGTCCAACGTGCCGACTCCGAACATGGCATTCCCCACGTGGACGATGCGCGGCGGCTGGATTGCTGCGTCGATCATCGTTTGCGACTCTCGCACGGTGCGCTGGTCAACGTCGATCGCGAGTTCGATGATCGTGCCCCGGTATCCCGGCCATCGACCCGGATTCGCCACACTGCAGTCCAGACGCAACCCGGGTGCAGCGTAGCAAATGGTGGCCAGCGACGCCGCACAAGCCAGCGCGAAGGCTGCGGGAACTTCGACGAAGAGTTTTCGCATAATTTTCTAGAATTTTCCAGCCGGCAGTGGAGCGTCGTTCTTGATGTATTTGTAATTAGCCGCCAACGGTTCGTAATTCTGCGGTACGAACATAGCCGAGTTCACATACTGCCCGACCCCGGTCATGCGATTGATGGTCAATGACAGAAGATCCGCGGACAGATGTTGGTTTGCCGGTTGACCGTAATTGAGTTCGACAGTCGCGGCGTATACCGTCGAATCGAACGTCAGCAAGACGGCCACGGCGAGGATGATTCCCGCCAAGCCAGATTGGTTCGTATTTATCATCCGACATTTCCCATTTGAGCCGACATTCTCCGGGTGGCCGGCCCATCCGGCCAAATCGGAGGTAACCTACCCACCATCCGACGGTCTTTGCAACGGAGGAAGGCCGCGACGGTGCCCTCCGCCGGTCCTGGCGGTCGGCAGGTCCGGTCTGACCGAAAATCGGCCCCGGTAGGCAGTCCACCGGACTGCAACTCCCCTGCCGACCGTCTGCGCGGCCGGTAGCGACGGCGCTCAACACCGCACTCAATGTCTGTCACCTCAAACGGCTGGCGGCGCCGAGCCGTCGTCTGCCCTCGGCGCCAGATTTGCGCGGATTTGGACAGCCATCGACAGCCGTCACTGGCCTGCTTGCTTGCACCGGTAATAGTTATCCCAGCATGCGTTGGTGCATTGCGCCATACCGCCGCATCCGCTTATGCACTGGTCCCTGTTGGCCTGACAGATCTGGTCGTGAGTGACGGCTTGCGCCGGGATCGACAAGACGAAGCTGCCGAGCGCGAGGGCGAGCGCGACGGCGAGTTGTTGAGTTCTCATGGTTCATCTCCGACATGTGCCACTGGTTTTGACAGGGCATCATGCAATGGCCAGGGCCGTTGCATGATTCGCTCGTGAAGGGCGGGCCTGGATCGTTGGCAGGAACTGTGCACCAGCGGTTAGCACAGCCTGTCAACGGCTGCATTGGCCAATACCAGGACGAACCTTGCCATCGAGACCTCCCCGGCTTGAGTTGCGCACGCACAAATACTTTAGTATCGCACGGACACGTTTGTCAATTTTGAGTCGCAGGGCTCGCCCGGTCTAGGATGAAATTGCGACAAGGCGAGCGATCGCTGAGGATTCTCCGGCCTCACGCTTCGACCTTTGGGCTGCTGCCGGTTCGGTGGACACCGACCTAAGCACTTTGCGCCGGCTCGAACTGGACGGTAGTGGTTGACGGCGATCTCGGCGACCGCTGCCCGTCGCATCGCGGCCGCTGCCCCAAATCGCAGCCAGCGCCCGCTTCGGCCGACAAGCACGCGAAGGCCTTGGGGCGTCATTGCAGGCTCATCGATCGCTCGAAGGTTCGCTTGTCCGCGTCGCCGAGCGTCTGTATGTGGCCGAGCGCACCCGTTCGAGCGTATGCCGACGGCCCCTCACATATCACTGGCGCCTGACATGGCTGCGAACCTCGGCCAGGAATTGTTCCGCCGGGACCAGTTCAATGCCGCGCCCGTGCGCGAAGTTCTCCGCGTTTTTTGTAAATCTGCCTGACGTGACGATGATTCGTGCCCTTCCGGTAAGGATGCGTAAACCACTTGGGCCACCGCGCGGATCGGCTAATCGGGGGGGGTTCAGGGCCGGGGTTTTGCGAGGCGAGCGTCGCCTGGTAGTTCCAGGGCATCCAGTCGGCGGGGTGAGCGGCGACTTCGTTACTATGACGCTGGAGCGCGACTAAGTATTCGAACGGGGCCACG
>JAJYPQ010000379.1 GCA_021795255.1 Pseudomonadota bacterium | reverse complement strand
GGATACCATCCGGATGCGACCGGAAGAAAAACGGCCAGTTTTGGGAGGGTTTTCAGACTAGCGGAACGGAAGCGGACGGTTTTCAGATTTCGGGAAGAAATCCGGCCGCGAGCGGAACGAATCCGGACAGTTTTCAGACAGTTTTGGGATTCGATACGGCATGGTTTTCAGACAGTTTTGGGAGGGTTTTCAGACTAGGAGGAAGGATTTCAGACAGTTTTGGGAGGGTTTTGGGAGGGTTTTCAGACTTCCAATCAACCCCGCCTTGGATGACGCCCACCCCTTTGGGGTAGGCTGGACCACACAACCGCACCCGTTGGGTGGTTGTGTCCCCCGGCTGCGCTCGTGGGGGTGGATTCCGGTCCAAGGCCCGAATCTGCGGTCCCATCCCGATGCCGATCCTGTCGTCCTGGCCCTTTCTATCGGCTTGCAAAAATGTGTAAGTGTTGACTCCTTTGCCGCCGACCCGCCCACGTCTCCGTCGTCGCGCTCGGGTTTTGGGTTTTCCAGCGACGCGATTGGCCAGCCATCCCGGCCCCAGCCCTCCCCTGTGCGCTCCCAGCGCGCGGCCCATATCGGCGGATGGGTGCGTCGCCGTTGACCCCGCGTTACTGACACGGTATGTGCGCCACCGACCACCAGTTTCCTTGACCTTTTCCATATCGTACCGATATCATACATATCGTACCGTATCAGGAGGTAATATGGGACGCGAAGCAGTCATCAGCCAAGAGCAGGTCGCCGCCGCCGCAGAGGGTATCAAGGCCGCCGGCGGGGTGCCTACCCTGCGAGCCGTGCGGGAGAGGCTGGGCGGGATTGGCAGTATGGGGACCATCAACCGGATGCTGCAGCAGTGGAAGGATTCACAAGCCCGCCCTACTACCCCCGAGATCGCCATCCCGCCCAGTGTCGCGCGGGCACTCACGGACTACCTGAGCACTGAGATCGCGCAGGCAAAAGCCCCGCTGACCAACGAACTCGCGGAGGCCCGCCAAGCTAATACCGAACTCGCCGCCGAGAACGAGCGATTGGCGCGTGAGATCGAGGACCGGGAGACGGAGATCGCTCGCCTTGCCAGCGAGAAGTCCGCCATTGAGGGTCGGGCCGAGCAGCTGGCGGCGGAACTCGCCGCCGCCCGCGAAGAGTCCATGAGGGAGCGCCGGGCCGCTGAGGAGGCGCGCGTAGAGGTGGCTAAGCTGACCCTACGGTTGGAGGGCGTGCCCCGGCTGGAAGCCGACCTCACCAAGACACGGGAGACCCTGGAAGCCGAGCGCATGGCGCGCGTCGCAGCCGAGCAGGCCGCCGCAGTGGCGGCGGCCAGACTCGAGGAACGTGGGAGGGGGATTTAACTGCCCCTTCGGCCCGCATGGCGCCGGGCCATCCATAAGGCACCGCTTCGCCGAAGCGCGGCAATTTTTACGATAACCACTTCTGAATAGAAGGCTGTTCCTATCGACAGATCGGTATAACTTAATCGGCTCGTCCGTTGCGGGTTTGTTCAATCATACCAACAAGTGCGCTCCAGCGCGTATCCCATGAGTGCTCATCGACGGGCCATTTCGTTTGCCGGCGCTCGCTCAACATCGCAGCCAAAATGTGCAAAAAATTGGCTTGCGTATTGGCAATATGAACGTACGACACATGTCGCATAACAGCTGGAATAGGGGATGCGAGAACTTCGAGGCCAGCATTTAGGTAATGGCGCAGTTTGTCGGGATTGACGTGTTTTGTCATTTTATGGTCTGTCTTGTACGGCAATAGACCAACGTCATAGTGTAAGAGTATCTCGCCCAATTCATCGTTGTCATATGGACCTTTGTACGTTATGTTTTCTTCTTCATCACATAAGCGCTCGAGGTATTGGGCTGCAGTTTGTGATGAGCAGTGTACCCACCCGTAGATGTCGATGGGTATGGAGGTTTTCGCAACGGCATGCATCCAGGCAAAGTCGACTCGATCATCGATTGATCCAGCATATATCATTCTGCGAATCTGCGTCAGTTGACGGCGGTTCGATTGCAAGTGGGACGCGTTGTCCAAATGAAATGCATGCCGATACCTCCGGGAAAGCGCCGGGTCCAGAATCAAGTGATTGTTACATGCGATCTTCCAAAAGTAATCAATTGCCCACTTACCCAATCGTTTCATGCCGCGCGTATCGTATAGAAGGTCGTCGTAGATATCGTATAGAACAACTGAGCTTCTAATTTGTTTTGGCAGTCGGAACGCGTTAAGCGAGAAATTACATCCAAGGCCTGACAGTACGATTGTTCTCCCCTCACCTAGATAGCCAGTTACGGTTCGCGCGATAGTCTCGATATTGGTCGACCGCGCGTAGAGGGAAATATCTGTGTTAGAGCGTGTTAAAGTTATATGTGCGCCAAAATGTATATGTGCGGCGCGGCCATTGGCGCGACACGCGGCCTTCATTAGGTATTTGCGGAAATCCTGCTTAAACGGTTTGTTGCTTAAGACCAATAAATTCCACACGATCCTGACCTACGAGATGAGAATCCAAATAAGTGGCGATAGCGTCGGCTACAGATAGTGGGTCCTGGTCGGACATGCAGACTGGATCATGGAACCCCCTTGGACATTTGCTCATCCAAGTGTCATTCACCCACCAACACCCGCCGCATGTGCTTAGGTGAATGTTGAGATTGCGGGGATACCCGAAAAAACTAAGAGGCGTGGGACCAAACACCACTGCGGATGGGGTTCCTACGCACGCCGCAACGTGAACAAGCCCTCCCTCGCTATCAATATGGAGCAGCGCATTCTGTATAATGCCAGCGGATTCAGACAGGGTAGTTTTGCCAACTAAATTTAGGTCAACGGCGTCAATGGGCTTACCGGCTTCTAGGCTCCCTAGTTGTACGAAAACAATCTCCGGATATTTACGACGGAGGTTTTGCACTACGTCTTGAAACCTTGGGTACACTTTAGTTGGATGGTCGACAGGCACAAACATCTTGTCAAACCCATTATGGACTGTTATGTAGCTCTGTGGATTTAGGTCGTATTCAAGAAGTTTAGTAAAGTTGCAAGCAATGGCGAGATTGTCTCCGCCGTAATCTATACCGGTTAAATAGTGCAAATAATTTGCGCTCGTGCAATTGGAGAACACCGCTTTTTGGGCAAGCAGATTATCGAGTTCAGGTGAATGCTGGGCGCAAAGATCAGTGGCGGTGGCGCGCAACACATTTTCGAGAAGCTGCAATAGACGCGGATATTTTCGGAGTCGGCGCACCCGAAGCGACGAACGGCGGACGGAAACAAAGTGTAGAACATCTAAGGTAGCGTCATAGAATGTTTCGTTCAGTAACCACTCATCGTAAGCTGCATGAAACCCTTGAATGGATCCGAACGCCCACGCAGCGACTTTGGGCCGCTTTGTATAGATATCGAATGTGAACCCTTCGCTTTGTTGCACGAGGTCGCGAATGTAACGTGCAGTCTGGAGGTGGTCGCCAAGCCCTCCGCGCGCGACAATGGAAATAAGTGGAGCCTTGCTGTCCTCCTGCATCAAAATATGAACATTATGTCGTATAGAACGACGCGCCCCTGTTTGGAATAAGAGTCGTATTATAAATGGGGCGCGGGTGCGCATATATGAGATCGTCATTCCTAGGGCATTGCGCATACCGTGCTTCTTTCTTACTTCGAGAAAGCGACGGAAAAGGCGACGGAGGGACCCTACAATCATTTACGTTGTCTCCGGCATTGTGCTTTTGGAAGCAACTCGGTGCTTGAAATCGTTTGGTTCCTATAGAAGTCCAATTGGCGGCGTGGAGAATTGCCGTTATACTTAACTCTGCTGTGCCACCGCCACGCATCCCGGCACATCGCCTCTACGTCATAACGGGCGCGCCATCCAAGGAGGGTTTGTGCAAGACTTGGGTCGGCCCAGCAGGCGGCGATATCGCCCGGCCGACGCGGGCCCACGACATAAGGTACCGGGCGACCGCATGCCTTCCCAAAGGCTGTGACCAGTTCCAGGACCGAGGTCCCCAGGCCCGTCCCCAGGTTGATCGTTACTAACTCCGCGTGCCGCTCCAGATACCGAAGGGCCGCGATATGGCCCTCGACCAGATCCATGACGTGGATGTAGTCGCGGACGCCGGTACCGTCCGGGGTCGGATAGTCGTTGCCGTGAATGGTGAGCGCGGGCCGCTGGCCGATAGCGACCTGGCAGACATAGGGCATGAGGTTGTTGGGTATGCCCTGCGGGTTCTCACCGATCTGGCCGCTCTCGTGGGCCCCGACCGGGTTGAAGTACCGCAGGTTGGCGATGCGCCAGGCAGGATCGGCAGCCTTAAGATCGGTAAGGATCCGCTCCACCATGATCTTCGACCAGCCATACGGGTTGCTGGCGCTGATCGGGCTTCCTTCGTGCAAGGGCAGGTCCTTGGCGTCGCCGTAGACGGTCGCAGACGAGCTAAAGATCAGCGTTTTGACCCCGGCCGCGCCCATGACCTGACAGAGCGTCAGTGTCCCCTGGACATTGTTGTCGTAATAGCGCAACGGCTGCTCGGTCGATTCCCCCACAGCCTTAAGCCCCGCGAAATGGATGACGGCATCGATCCGGGCGGAGGCAAAGATGGCCTCGAGGGCCGCGCGATCGCGCACGTCGGCCTCGTAGAAGGTGACGGCCCGTCCCCCGAGGGCGGCGATCCGCGGAAGGA
>JAJYPQ010000378.1 GCA_021795255.1 Pseudomonadota bacterium | reverse complement strand
TGGAGGTTGTAGAAGGGGCTATCGAGGGCGGCGAGCTCCGATTCGCAGCCGTTGCAAGAGCCGGCATCGATGTGCCGAATATGGAGGCTTTTTCTAAGAGAGCGATCACCCCTTTTTTCGGTGCCCCGCTCCGCGAGCGCTGGCGTCGCGCCCCCTATGAGGTTCTGGCGATCACGCGTCGCGAAGGCCCAATCGCAGGAAGACTGAAGCGCCCCCGCAGGGCACGTCTCGACGCAGAGTTGGCAGGCGATGCAGCGACCGTAATCAAGCCTCACTCCTGTTTCGGCGGCGTAGGATAGAGCGCCTGTGGGACAGCTCGCCACGCAGTCTTGGCAGGAAGGCCGGCAGCGCGCGACATCAAGCCTTGGCAGCCCGAGCACCCCGTCCTGACCGTCCGGGCCCGAGTCGGGCCATGCTGTCGCCGCCCGTCCCGCCTTCAGTCCAAACCATGTCCATAAGGGCATCGCGGCCTCCCTAACGATCCGCCCCGGCTATGGTGAGCCCGAAGCTTGCCTCGTTGATGGCGTAATCCATCATATTGCTATCGTGTACGGTAAAGGGAAACACCCGCCAATTCGAAAACGATGGCGACTTGATCTTGACGCGCGCGAGCCGCCCGTCCTCAATGTGGACGGCGTAGTAGAGCGATCCGCGCGGTGTCTCCACCCAACCCAGTCCCTCACCCGAATCGGCGGCCGCAGTCTCTATGTGTATAGGCCCTGGGCCGATGCGGCTCAGGGTCTGAGTGATCAGCGCCAGAGCCTCGCGCAGCGATTCGGCCCGCACCTCGGCCCGCGCTTGCGCATCCCCTTGGGTGCGCACCGGGACTGCAAACCGCAATGCCGGGTAGCCGGCATAGGGGTGGTCGCGGCGCAGGTCGCGGTCGAGCCCGGAGGCGCGGGCGACGGGACCCGTCGCCCCTTGATCGGAGGCCACGTCCAAAGACAACCATCCCGTACCTATGAGTCGATCGAGATAGCTTGCGGTGCGACCGAGGCGGTCAAGATAATCGTGCCCATCCCGGCCGATTTTGACGAGGGCATTACCCAGTTCGGCGAGATCGAGATCGCGCCGCAAGCCCCCGACTGCGAGGACGTTGCGCAAAAAACGCGAGCCTGTCAGGCGACCATTGATCTGCTTTATCCGCTCTTCGAGCAGCAGGCCTTCGGCCGCGCCGACCTTGAGGGTCGTGGTCTTGGCGAGCAGGGCAAAATAATGGAAGTGGTTATAGAGTCTTTCGAGCTCGGCCAGCACAACGCGCAAAAGTTGGGCGCGCTCGGGCACGTCTATTCCGAGCGCCGCCTCCACGGCCTGGCAGTAGGCCAGTCCGTGGCTTACGCTGCCCACACCCGACACGCGCTCGGCGAGATACACGCCGCGCTCCGGGGCCAGGCCTTGGAATCGTCCCTCCAGGCCCCGATGCTTATAGGCTAAGCGCGCATGGTAATGAATGATGGCCTCGCCTATGTACGAGAAATGAAACTCCCCGGTCTCAAGAACGTCCCCGCGGATCGGTCCCCATATGAGGTCTTGTACTTGGTCGGCCTCGATCTCCGGCATGGTCGGGGGCAGACTCTGCCCCGCCCAGCGCGGACGGTCCGTCCCCGGTGCTAGCGGCGGCGCCGAGAGCCCAAGGCCTTCGTGTATGAGGAGCGGGTAGGGTTCCGGATGGCCGCTGACGAGAATGCCCGACAGATCCGCCATCTCTCTTTCGTACCAGCCTAGCAACGGGGCGATAGGCGCAAGCGAAGGCAAACCCTCGGCAGGGGAGACGCGTAACAGCAAAAAGGGCCTTCCAGGTCCTCGATTGACGAGATAAAGGATCTCGGGATCGTTTCCGTGAAAGCGCGCGTAGGCCATCTCAAAACGATAGCCATCAGCCACGAGACCTTGGGCTGTGGTCAGTAGCGTAGCGGGAGAGAGGCGACGATCCTCGCAGTTGTTCATGGGGCCGCCCGCGCCGCTTGGACGAAGAAGTGCCATAAAAACGGCGGCCACCACAGACCCAATACGGTGAGGGGAATCAGGGTAAGCCACATGGGGATCGTCATCCACGGACTGAGGCACATCTCGGGTAGGTGCTGATCGGCGGGCGCCGCGCCGAAGTACATGCGACGGAAGTGTTGGAGGAAGCCAATAAAAATGACGATTAACAAGAGGGCCATGACTGCCACGGCCCAGATATTGGGGCTTGCCATGCCGGCCCGCAGGATGACGATCTCGCTTTGGAAAAGGCCGAAGGGCGGTGCCCCTGTGATCGCGATCGCCCCGAGCAGCCAGACGATGCCGGTCACGGGGTAGAATGTGAGAACCCGGCGTATCATTCTCATGTCCTTGCTGCCGTAGGCGCGCATCATATTTCCGGCGCCAAAAAACATCAGGGACTTATTGAGGGCGTGATTTAGCATATGGTACATGGCGCCGACAATGCCGAGGATACCGCCAAAACCGAAGCCTATCGCGACAATACCCATATGTTCGACGCTGGAATACGCCATAAGGCGTTTTGCACCGGTTTGCCTGACGATAAAGAGTCCCGAGATCACGAGCGAAAGCGCGCCCAAGGTCAGGAGCGCGGTTTGGCCTGCGAAACCGAGTCCTCCGGCCGTGAGGATCGCTAAGAATCGCACGATGCCCAGCATGGCGGTGTTCAAGAGCGCTCCTGAGAGCATGGCGGACACGGGTGCCGGGCCCTCGCTGTGGGCGTCAGGGAGCCAGGTGTGCATGGGTGCTAGGCCAACTTTGGTGCCGAAACCCACGAGGGTGAGGAGGAAGGCAAGAAGCAGCAGCGCCTTGGGGCTATCGGGCGCGATCGATCGCAGCTGGCCCCACGTCATGTTGTATACGGGCCCCAGCTGAAGGGTCCCCGCCCAGTAAAAAAACACGATCCCCAGAAGCGCAAGCGAAAGGCCGGCCGAGACGATGATGATGTACTTCCAGGCCGCCTCCGCGCTTTCCGCCTCGCGTTCAAATCCAACCAGAAAGGCGCTCACGATGGTCGTGAGGTCGATGACGATCCAGTAGATCCCGGGATTATTCATAAACGGCGCAATGATCATGGTGAGCGCAAATCCGCACAAGAGCGCATAAAAGCCCGATAGGCGCCGGCTCTCGTCTGTGAGAAGCCGCATATAGCCTATGGCGTACAACGAGGCCAGCGCATAGACGATGGCGACGCACAGCACTATCCACAGGCCAAGGGGCGTCAGGAGCAGGAAGTGGTCGGCGAGCACAAGCTTGCGGTGAGGACTTGTGAGGATCAAGGCGAGGCTCGTGACCAGGGTCGCGATAGCGGCCGCGAGGTTTAAAAATTCAGCGACGCGCGGGCGGCGGATCAGCAGGATCAGGCCGATCGCAAGCACCGGGACAAGCCAGAGACAGAGGATAAGCGTAGCCATCAGCCCACCAACTTTTGGAGGTAACGACTGCTGGTCGTGCCGGCATGCATCTGGAGGTAGCGCATGAGCATCCCGAACGTGAGCACGATGATGAGCAGGTCGAAAAGAATGACGAGTTCGAGCAGGAGCGGCATCCCGGGGACGAGGATTTGCGAACCGAGAAAGATCCCGTTTTCGATAACGAGTAGCCCGAGGATATGACTGATCGCCTCCGATCGCAGAATCATCATCAGAAAGCCGATCAACTTGAGGCTCAACATGCAGGTGAGCGCGAGAACGATAATGGTATCGGCGGTGTGTAGGCTGTGGCCGATCCTGCGCCCCGCGACGAAGGCGATGATCACAAGGACGGTGCCCAAGACCAGGCTCGACGAGGGCTTCAGGACAGAGGTGAACTCGCGTTCCAGATGAAGCCTATCGGCGAGCCGCAGAATGAGGTAGGGCAAAAGGCTGCCGCGGAAGAGTGCTGTTAAAATGGCGATGACGTAGAGCTCCGGGTAATGCCCGAAGTAGCCGACCGCGGCCGAGAGGCAGGCTATGGTCCACGACTCGAGAGCGAAGGCGTAGATGTGGTTCTTGAGCCAATGGGAGCCCAACATAACAAAGGAAAGAATCAAACTGATAATGGCCAGCATGCTAAAGAGCGAGGTGGCGAGCGGATTGATATGCAGGATAAACATGGACGCTTACACCTGGTACGCAACGATCGCGAGTACGGCAAAAAGAAAGGACGCGGCGAGCGGCTCCTGGTATCGGTAAAAGCGCAGGCGAGACTGCATCGTGTCGACTATGACCATAACAAGACCAAGGCTTGCGTACTTCGCGATGATCCAGACGAGGGCTGGGAGTACGGCGCCTAGATGACCCGAGTGCGCAAGCCCCCAAGGAAAGAGGAATACGTTCAGGAAGATGGTGTAGAGGATGAACTGCTTCATCCATCCGGCCCACCTCAATAGGGCCAGCAGGGGTCCAGAATACTCGAGGACCCGAGCCTCGTCGATCATGTAGATCTCGTAGGGGATCGTCGAATGGATGGGCAGGCGATCCGTTTCCACGGTCAGAAGGATCAGAAACGCGGCCACGAGGAAGATGTGCGCCGGGCTCCAGTAGGCGACCGGGCTTTTCGCGAGCAAGTGGTTCGCTACGAAAGGCAGCATGGCGTGGTCGAGGAAGGTAATGCCGACGAATACGAGAATCAGCGTGGGCTCGGCCAAAATGGCGAGCATGACCGCCCGGCTCGACCCGAGCCCGCCGAAGGGTTGTCCCGAATCGAGCCCCGCGAGCAGGATC
>JAJYPQ010000377.1 GCA_021795255.1 Pseudomonadota bacterium | reverse complement strand
GACCCTGAGCGCCACCGGCAATCGCAAGGTGCAAGCTGGCTTCGAGCCGCTCGTGACCGGCTTTCGCCGGGTCCCGTTCAACGACCTGGGGGCCGTGAAACAAGTCCGCGAACGCGACCAGACGGTCGTAGCCGTTCTGGTGGAGCCGATACTGGGAGAGGGGGGCATTCAGATACCCGATCCTGGCTACCTGAAGGGCTTACGGAAACTCTGTGATGAGGCCGGCTGGCTTTTGATTCTCGACGAAATCCAAACCGGGATGTGTCGCAGCGGCACGTGGTTTGCCTGGCAACAGGACAACGCCCGGCCGGACATCATGACGCTCGCCAAGGCGCTCGGAAACGGGCTGCCTATCGGGGCCTGCCTCGCTCACGGGGCAGCGGCCGAGCTCTTCCAGGCGGGACACCACGGATCGACATTCGGCGGGAACCCCCTGGCCTGCGCCGTGGCCGAGGCCGTGATCGCTACCCTAGAGGGAATGCGGGCCTGGGAGCGCGCTTCAACGCTCGGCACCCGGCTCCAAGCCGACTTGAAGGCGCGGCTTGCGGGCGAACCTGGGGTCAAGGTCGTGCGCGGCCAAGGGCTGCTTTTGGGTATCGAGCTCGATAGGCCGTGCCAAGCCATCATGAAACTTGCCTTAGGCCACGGTCTGCTTCTGAACGTGACTGCCGAAAAGGTCGTCAGACTATTGCCGCCGCTTATCCTAAGCGACGCCGAAACCGCGCAATTGGGTGAACGGACCGCCGCCTCCATCCAGGAGTTTTTGGCGTCATGACACGCCATTTTTTGAGTCTGCTCGACTTCAGCCCTAAAGAGCTGCGCATGCTGGTGGAACGCGCCATAACGCTGAAGGCCATACTTCGGCGCCGCGAGCCGCATGAATACCTACGCGGGCGCAGCCTCGCGCTCATTTTCGAGAAATCCTCGACGCGCACCCGCGTGTCGTTTGAGGCCGGCATTACGCAGCTCGGGGGGAACAGCATGTTCCTAGCCCCGGCGGAACTTCAACTCGGCCGTGGCGAACCCCTGGAAGACACGGCGCGGGTGGTGTCGCGCATGGTCGACGCCATCGTCATTCGCACGCACGAGCACGCGAAGCTAGAGGCGTTCGCCGCCCACTCCCAGGTCCCGGTCATCAATGCGCTCACGGATCGCTTCCACCCCTGCCAGCTGCTGGCCGACATCCAGACCTATTTCGAGCTGCGCGGCGACATTCACGGGCGTTCGGTGGCCTGGGTGGGCGATGGCAACAATGTCTGTCATTCCTGGATAAACGCAGCTCGCCAATTCGACTTTACCCTTCGGGTGGCTACCCCCAAGGGCTACGAACCCGACGCCGACATCGTGGCCGCCGCCGGCCAGGCGGTGACGATGTCGCACGATCCGCAGGAGACGGTCGCAGGGGCCGATCTTGTGGTAACCGACACTTGGGCCAGCATGGGCCAAGAAGCCGAGAAGGAAACCCGCGCCCAGGCATTTTCGGGATTCCGCGTCGACACGGCGCTCATGAGCCGCGCCCAGCCAGACGCCCTCTTCATGCACTGCCTTCCCGCATACCGCGGGCTTGAGGTCGCATCAGACGTAATCGACGGCCCCCAAAGCGCTGTCTGGGATGAGGCGGAGAACCGGCTTCACGCCCAAAAGGCACTCCTGGAATTCCTGCTCGCCTAGACCGCTCCCGGGATCGCCTAGTTGTGGTAATCAAAGAGATAGTTTTGGTAGGGTGCACAGCGCCGACAAAGAAACCGTACGCGCCCGAAAAAGCTGTCCACCCGGGCCCAGATCTCCTGGGCGATCGTGCTGCTGAAGTCGGGACCCGTGGGATCTACGGTATTCGGGTTCACGTTATAGTAATGCACAGTGAGAGGTTTGCCGTAGAGGCGCATGCGCCCCTCGAAGGCTTGAAGCTTGGACATTGGGGTCGTGGAATTAAAGGCGATCAGCAACACAAGGGATTTGAGGCGCCGGACCAAAGACGCGGGCGCCGACAGACCGCCGTCAAAAATGACCGTACCCGACACGTCGGCCGGGTCGGCAGCGCTTGCCTCGAGCGATTGCAAGGCGCCTGTCGATCCCCAACCAAGCGTCACGATCTTACGCCCAGGGGCACTCAAAAAATGGATCGCGGAACGCTCCTCGGCATCCGCCCGGCGCTGGTTGTTAATCGGGGCGGCATGGGACTTGGGTACGTGCCCTTTACCGTAAAGGTTGACCGCCACCACCCTATAGCCTTCTGCTCCTAACCTATCCGCCCAAGCGAGCGTTGCTTCGTTGAGGCCGGAAGCCCCGGGCAACAACAAAATTCCGAGTGTGGCGGCCGTCGGCCCCGTGCGGTAGACCTGAAACCGCCCATGGTTCTTGGTGGCAAGCTGTACGAACTCGCCTGCGAACGCCCTACATGCCGGCCCCTGCCCGTTCTCGTGGGCAAAAGCGCGCGTACCTGCAAACGCGACCAGCGCGATCGCGATCATCCAACGCAACATTCTCATTCCCCGTATTCAATAGAGGCCTCACCAAGCCAGCAGCGCGGTGCGACAGTATGAACGACCCTCCCAATCGACCTCAAGCCTTGACTGCACCCCGTCCCACGGGCCCGTCTACCAAGACTAACCGATTCACAAAGCCCGCCCAGCACAAGGGCGACGAGCGGGCCGCAATGGGTGCCACTCGGCCACGCCGGCCAGCAGAAACTTCCGTTGGAGCGTAGTATACTGACACCCCATGGCCATTCCCTACATTTTTACCATGCAACGGGTGACGAAGATCGTCCCCCCGTCGCGCGAAATATTAAAAAACATTTCCCTGTCCTTCTTCCCCGGCGCCAAAATCGGGGTCCTCGGCCTGAACGGCTCCGGGAAATCCACGCTCCTGCGCATTATGGCCGGCGTCGACAAGGAATTCGACGGCGAGGCCCAACCGGCTGCCCGTATCCGGATAGGTTACCTGCCGCAAGAACCGGTATTGAACCCCGACAAGGACGTCAGGGGCAATGTGGAAGAAGGGGTCGCGGCTACAAAGGCCCTGCTTGAGCGGTTCAACGCCATCAGCCTGCGTTTCGGGGATCCACTGACCGACGAACAGATGAACGCCCTGATCGAAGAGCAAGCGCAGGTCCAGAGCGAGATCGACGCCGCAGGGGCCTGGGATCTCGAGCGCAAACTCGAGATCGCGGCGGACGCCCTGCGCCTGCCCCCCTTCGATGCCGACGTCAAGTTGCTCTCGGGAGGCGAACGCCGGCGCGTGGCCTTATGCCGCCTGCTGCTCTCCGAACCCGATATGTTGCTGCTAGATGAGCCGACCAACCACTTGGACGCGGAATCGGTGGCTTGGCTCGAGCGATTCCTTAAGGAGTATAAGGGTACGGTCGTGGCCGTTACCCACGATCGTTACTTTCTCGACAACGTCGCAGGCTGGATCCTAGAGTTGGACAGGGGTCAGGGCATACCGTGGGAGGGTAATTACTCCTCGTGGCTCGAACAAAAGGAAAAGCGCCTGGCCATCGAAGAGAAACAGGAATCGGCCCGGCAGCGCACGATCAAGCGCGAGCTTGAGTGGGTGCGGACATCCCCCAAGGGTCGGCACGCCAAGAGTCGCGCGCGGTTAGCCGCCTACGAGGAACTCGTATCCCAAGACACCGAGCAGCGCAACGAGACAAGCGACCTTTTCATACCACCCGGGCCACGCTTGGGCGATCTTGTGGTCGAGGCCGTAGATCTTACCAAGAGCTTTGGCGACCGCCTCCTCATGGATCACATCAACTTTAAACTCCCGGCCGGCGGTATCGTGGGCGTCATTGGCCCAAACGGCGCGGGCAAAACGACCCTCTTTCGGATGATCGTGGGAGAAGAACGGCCGGATAGCGGGGTTTTGCGGGTCGGACCCTCGGTCGTACCGGCCTACGTCAGTCAGGCCCGAGATGCGCTCGATGGCAACAAGACCGTATGGGCCGAGATATCCGGCGGCTCCGACATGATCCTGCTTGGAAAGCGCGAGGTCTCTTCGCGCGCCTATGTGGGTCGCTTCAATTTTCGGGGCGCGGACCAACAAAAGTACGTGAAGGACCTGTCGGGCGGCGAACGCAACCGCGTGCATCTAGCCAAGCTACTGAAAAGCGGTGGTAACCTCCTTCTGCTTGACGAACCGACTAACGATCTCGATGTCGACACCTTGCGAGCGCTCGAGGAGGCCCTGCTGGAGTTTGGGGGCTGCGCGATCGTCATCTCGCACGACCGCTGGTTTCTGGACCGGATCGCCACCCACATCATGGCCTTCGAAGGCGACAGCCAAGTGGTTTGGTTCGAAGGCAATTACGCCGACTATGAGCTCGACCGCAAACGGCGCCTCGGAGTCGAAGCCGACCGGCCGACCCGCATAAAGTACAGGCGCTTGGCTTAAGGGCGTGCGCGCCTACGGCCCCGGCCCAACACGATCTGCCGAGAGCCCCTCCGTGGCGAGGCGCAATCAGCGCGTTTCCCTGTTTCGGATCGTGCGCCAGCTGGCCCCTTACCTCTGGGAATATCGGGTGCGCGTGGGACTCGCGCTTAGCTCCCTCATACTCGCCAAAGTCGCCAATGTCGCGGTTCCACTCGTCTTAAAAGACATCGTCAATAGCCTCAATACCCGCCAAGCCGTCATTGCCATACCCGCAGCCCTCCTCGCCGCCTACGGAGCGCTCCGCTTAGCCAATGCACT
>JAJYPQ010000376.1 GCA_021795255.1 Pseudomonadota bacterium | reverse complement strand
ATCTTTTCGGCCTGAACCCCGCTATTTCGATAGCCCAAAGATTCTCCCTGCGCGGCTCAAGCACCTCCTCAAGGCCAAGGCCGTCCTATGTCCCGGTTTGCAGATGGTCTTTCGTTCGGAACAAGATCCCGCAGACGATGCGCAATGGTGTTATGAGCAGGGTCTAGGGCAGTATTTGGTCGAGTCCCTTGACGGTCACATAATCCTCCCGGCGGCCCCCTTCGGGGGGCACACCGTGGGGGGCGGAGAAGAGGTCGAGTGGGCCGTGGTCTGGCAGCCCGATGAGGAATCGGTGGGAATACGAGAAAGCTATGTGAATCTTATTCCCACGCCTCAGGAGGGCACTCATGTCAATGGCTTTCGGCTTGGCTTGACGGAGGCTTTGCGCGAGTTCTGCGAGTTTCGCAACCTCCTGCCGCGCGGCCTCAAGCTGACCGGGGAAGATGTCTGGGAAAAGATCGCGTTCGTGCTGTCTGCGAAGTTGAAGGAACCGCAGTTCTCGGGGCAAACGAAGGAGCGATTGACGTCGCGTGAGACCGCGGCCTTTGTCTCGGGAGTCGTCAAAGACGGCTTCGCTCTCTGGCTTAACGCCCATGTGGCGGAGGGAAGCGAGATCGCAAAAATCGCGATTGAGAGCGCCCAATTGCGTGACCGCCGTGCCCGCCGAGTAGAGCGCAAGAAGGCCGTTAACGGGCCCGCGCTTCCGGGGAAGTTGGCGGACTGCTCGAGCCAGGATCTGGCGCAGACCGAACTCTTTCTCGTGGAGGGCGATTCCGCCGGCGGTTCGGCCAAGCAGGCACGCGACCGCGTCTTTCAGGCGATCATGCCTTTACGCGGCAAGATCCTCAATACCTGGGAAGTCGAGTCGCCGGACGTTCTCGCGTCTCAGGAAGTGCATGATATCGCCGTGGCTTTGGGTGTCGACCCCGGTAGCGATTCTTTAGACGGGTTGCGCTACGGAAAGATTTGTATTTTAGCCGATGCTGACTCCGATGGTGCCCATATCGCGACTCTCCTCTGCGCGCTATTCGTCCGCCATTTCCGACCGTTGGTTTTGGCCGGTCGGATTTACGTGGCCATGCCGCCTTTGTATCGCATCGATGTAGGCAAGGAGGTCTACTACGCACTTGACGACAACGAAAGGCGCGGTGTGCTCGATAAGATCATGGCGAGTCACCCGAAGGCTAAACCCAATGTGCAGCGGTTTAAGGGCTTGGGCGAAATGAATCCCCTGCAGTTGCGCGAGACCACGATGAGCCCAGAGACCCGCCGTTTGGTACAACTGACGCTGGCCTCGGACGATGGGACCGATGCCTCCTTCGACATGCTGTTGGGAAAGAAGCGCGCCGCGGATCGGAGGCGCTGGCTTGAACTGAGTGGCGACAAGGCGGAGGTCGCATGAGTGAACAAAACGAGCTTTTGACAGAGCGGATGCCGGTTATCGGCTTTACCGAGAAGGCCTACCTCGATTATTCGATGTACGTCATTCTCGATCGCGCCTTGCCGCATATCGGGGACGGGCTAAAGCCGGTACAGAGGCGGATCGTGTACGCCATGTCCGAGTTGGCCTTGTCGGCCGGGGCCAAGTTCAAAAAATCGGCGCGGACGGTGGGCGATTGCCTTGGCAAATTCCATCCCCATGGCGATACCGCCTGCTATGAAGCCATGGTGCTCATGGCGCAGCCCTTTAGCTACCGCTATCCCTTGGTCGATGGCCAAGGGAACTGGGGGTCGCCGGATGATCCGAAATCATTCGCGGCGATGCGCTACACCGAGGCTCGGCTATCGCGGTTTTCCGAAATCCTCCTGTCGGAGCTTGGACAGGGGACCGTAGACTGGGTACCGAACTTCGACGGTACTCTAGAAGAGCCAAGGCTCCTTCCCGCGCGCCTACCACACGTTCTTTTAAACGGCGCCACGGGCATCGCCGTCGGTATGGCGACAGACATCCCCCCGCACAATGTCCGCGAGGTGGCGGCCGCGTGTCTACTCCTTTTGGATGACCCGAAGGCGAGCCTCGAAAGTCTATGCGAGCACGTGCTGGCGCCCGACTATCCGACCGGTGCCGAAATCGTGACCCCGCGCGAGGATATGGTGGCGATTTACCGCTCCGGAACGGGATCGGTACGATCGCGCGCCAAATGGGAGCGCGAGGAAGGCGTGGTCGTGGTGACCGCGCTCCCCTATCAGGCATCGGGATCACGCATCCTAGAACAGATCGCCGAGCAGATGCGCAATAAGAAGCTGCCCATGGTCGAGGATTTACGCGACGAGTCGGATCATGAAAACCCGACGCGGCTAGTGATCGTGCCGCGCTCAAACCGTGTCGACGTCGAGGCTCTTATGAGCCATCTGTTCGCGACCACCGATCTTGAGCGGAGTTATCGCGTCAATCTTAACCTGATCGGGGGAGACGGGCGTCCGCGCGTGTACGGTTTGCGGGAGCTTTTGACCGAATGGCTCACCTTCAGGATCGAGACGGTACGCAAGAGGCTCAGCTTTCGCCTCGATAAAATCAACGATCGGCTCCATATTCTCGACGGGCTGCTCACGATCTTTGACTATCTAGACGAAGTCATTCGTCTGATCAGGACCGAAGATGAGCCCCAGGCGGCCTTGATGGCGCGTTTTGGTTTGAGCGAAAGGCAGGCCGACGCGGTGCTCGAGATCCGCTTGCGGCAGCTTGCGAAGCTAGAAGAGATGAAATTGAAGGAAGAACATGAAAAGCTCGCGGCCGAGCGCACGACGCTCGAGCGCTTGTTGGGATCGCCCGCCAAGCTTCGGCGTTTCGTCCGTGATGAGTTGGCACGCGATGCCAAGGCCTATGGCGACGATCGCCGGTCACCGCTCTGTGCGCGGCCGGTGGCCAAGCCGATCGAGGCCGCGGACTTGGCGGCCGAGCCCGTGACCGTGGTCCTATCGGCGAATGGTTGGGTTCGTCAGGCGCGGGGCCACGATGTGGACGGGGCGAGTCTGTCCTATCGGACTGGGGACGATTTCCGCCAGGCTGCGCGTGGTAAGAGCACCCAGTACGCGATATTTCTCGATGGCCTGGGGCGCAGCTATGCGGTCTTGGCCCATAAGCTCCCATCGGCCCGTGGCTTCGGCGAGCCGCTGTCACGGACTCTCGAGCCCGAGGCCGGGGTGGAGTTTAAGGGGGTATTGATGGGCGAGGAGGGCGATCAAGCCCTTCTTGTGGCCGATAGCGGTTACGGGTTTAGGGCCCCCTTAGCGGAATTGGTGACGCGGACTAAGGCTGGCAAGACCATCGTTAAACTCGAAGACGGCGCGACATTGCTCATGCCAAGCTTGGTCGCACAGGATGGTTGGATCGCGTGCGCGACCGAGGGCCGGTTGCTTATCTTGTCGGCTGCCGATCTTCCGCTTATGCCGAAGGGTCGTGGCGTGAAACTTCTAGATGCGCGAGGGGAGAGGCTCACCGCGGTCATTTCTGGTCGCGCTGACCAAAAGCTTGCCTTGATAGGTCCAAAACGCACAGTCGAGCTTTCAGTTGCCGAGCGCCGCCGCTTCCAGGGCGCCCGGGCAAGCCGTGGGAAGGTGGTGCCCGAAGCTATCCGCGGGCTGACTGGGCTCGCCATCGTTCCGTGACACGCTGGGCACTTGGCATCGAGTACAACGGCGCTCGGTTTTGCGGGTGGCAGAGCCAAGTCGGTGTTGCCACCGTGCAAGAGGCGGTCGAGCGCGCCTTGTCCCAGGTGGCCGACGAACCGATTCGCGTTGTCGCGGCGGGTCGGACCGACGCCGGGGTCCATGCCTATGGCCAAGTTGTGCATTTCGATACCGCCCAGGGCCGACGCCCGGAGGCGTTCACGCGGGGCGCCAACACCCATTTGAGCAGCGATGTCTCGATCTTGTGGGCGCATCCGGTTTCTGAGGACTTTCACGCCCGATTTTCGGCCGTGGGCCGCACCTATCGCTATGTCATCCTAAACCGTCGCGTGCGCCCAGGTCTTTGGGCATCAAGGGTCAGCTTCGATTATCGGCCGCTTGATGTAGCGCGTATGCAAGAGGCGGCGGGGGCATTGGTCGGGCGCCACGATTTCAGCTCGTTCCGAGCCAGCCAATGCCAAGCGAAGAGTCCGGTCCGGACCGTGCGCTACCTGAAGGTCGAACGCCATGGGGCGTTTATCGTTTTGACAGTCGAGGCGGATGCCTTTTTGCACCATATGGTTCGCAATATCGGCGGCGTTTTGTGTACGATTGGTGCGGGGGAGCAACCCGTTGCCTGGGCCAAGCAGGTGCTCGAGGCGCGCGATCGCGCCTTAGGCGGTCTCACGGCGACCCCCGATGGGCTCTATCTGTACGCCGTGCACTATCCTGATCATTACGGGCTTCCGTCCGCACACGACCCCGCTGCCTCGTCGGGCCTCGTGTGGCTTTAAGGCCCGACAAACTCTCTGGCAAAGTCCGGTATGATTCGGCGGGTCATCCGGTAATTGGGCGAGTTGGGATGGGCTGTGATCGCAGGCCGGTCTTCGGTCAGGCAAGACCGCAAGCGCCTGCCTTTATGAAGCTCGGCTGGCGCAGAAATCGACTCGGTGCGGGGTGGGCCGGCCGGCTGGATTGAGCGCTTAAGATCAAGCGCACGGCCAGTTAAGTCTCAAGCGGCTTTGGGTCTCGGCAGACATCCCCGGACCAGGGTTTCATGGTCCATGCGGGGAGCCTGACCCCGGGTTC
>JAJYPQ010000375.1 GCA_021795255.1 Pseudomonadota bacterium | reverse complement strand
ACCACTGGGCACCCATAACGGTTTCAACCGAATCGGCAATAAGGTCTCGCGATTGGAGTGAATAACTCATACCATCGGTGCCCATGGACATGCCGTCCGAGACTCCGACGGTATTAAATCGCATGCCAACGAGCCCCGCCTCCACCACGCCCTCCTTGACGAGGCGAGCGAGGTCCAAAAGGTGCATATTGCAGGTATTGCCCTCGAACCAGACGCTGCCGATGCCAACCTGGGCCCTGTCCATATCCTCGGTCGACAGCCCAGTCCCGTACAACATAGCCTGCGATGCCCCCTGAGATTTGGGGGCGGTGATGTTGGCGCTATAACGGTTAAGCTTTATCATGTGTCCTCCGCAGCCGCATTGTACAGAGTGGCTCACGGAACCGACAACCCGCTCTGAAAAAGAGCCGTCATCCTAGGGAGCCATGAGCGACCCCCTCGTCCGAATCTCGAAGTTGCTCGCAGCGCGAGGGGTATGCTCGCGTCGTGAGGCCGATAGCTATCTCGAACGCGGACTGGTTCTCATCGAGGGCCGGCCGGCCTTGCTTGGCGAGCGCGCGGCCCCGGATGCTGTCATCACCCTTGCGCCGGCCGCGCGCACAAGACAGGAGCGCCGGGTCACCATCCTTATGAACAAACCTATGGGCTATGTCTCCGGCCAGGCCGAAAAAGGCTATCAGACCGCGCACGTCCTGCTCACCCCCGACCGCTACGCAGGACCTGGCCCAGCGCCACGGGTACCCTCGGACTTGGCCATAGCCGGGCGCCTCGATATCGATTCGCAAGGACTGCTAGTTCTGACGGAAGATGGGCGTATAGCCCGCCTCCTCATAGGTGGACATGGGATCGAAAAGGAGTACCACGTGCGTCTCGCCGAACCGATCAGCGACCACGATCTCGGGCTTTTGGCGGGCCCGCTCCGCTTGGACGATCAGCCGTTGCGCCCAGTGAAGGTGCGTCGCCTGGGGCCTGAGGCCGTGAGCCTGACTCTCACCGAGGGCCGCAAACGTCAGATTCGGCGGATGCTGGCCCTTATTGGGCACGAGGTGCGCAGCCTCAAGCGAGTGCGGATCGGGCGTGTCCTTTTGGGCCGCTTAGGACCCGGACAATGGCGGCAATTGTCCGCCGGCGAGCGTTTCTAAGGTGTACAAGCTCTTGCGACCTTGGCTCTTCCGGCTCCCGCCGGAAGCGGCCCACACGATAGCGCTCGCGGCCATCCGCACGCGGGGCGCGCTCCCGTATGCGCGCCGCACGTCCCGGTGGCATCTGCCCGTCACGGCCCTCGGTCTGGAATTTCGCCATCCCCTGGGACTTGCCGCGGGCTTTGACAAGGACGGCCAAGCCCTGGCGGGCCTCGCCGCCCTAGGCTTTAGCTTCCTCGAGGTCGGTACGGTGACACCTCGGGGCCAGCCCGGCAATCCGCGACCGCGCTTGTTTCGGCTTCCCGCGCAAGCCGCGCTCATCAATCGAATGGGATTTAACAACCAAGGCCTCGAGGCGCTCGTCAAGCGACTACGCGGCCATCGCCACACTGTCCCCATCGGTGTTAATATAGGGAAAAATCGCGACACGCCCCTTGCCCGAGCGGTCGATGACTACCGCTTGGCCTTCGCGGCGGTGGTCCCCTACGCGGACTATATTGCCGTGAACCTATCATCGCCGAATACGCCCGGACTCCGCGCCCTTCAAGAGCCCGAGGCGGCCCTGGCACTCCTTGGTGCCCTCAAAGAGGATCAGCGCACCTTCTCTCGATCTATAGGGCGCCGAGTGCCGCTGGCCGTGAAGATCGCACCGGACTTCAGCGATGAAGCCCTCGATGCCCTCATAGAGGTCATACGCGCAACCGAATGCGACGCCGTCATTGCCACCAACACCACCGTGAGCCGCCCGATCGCCGGGCAAACGCACGCGGTCGCAGAACAGGGCGGCTTGAGCGGGGCCCCGCTTGCCCCTCTTTCTAGACGGGTGATCTCGCGACTGTTTCAGGGCTTGGGCGGCATTCCCATCATCGGGGGGGGCGGCATAAGGGATGCGCAAAGCGCCTGGGACCATCTGGTGGCCGGGGCATCCTTGCTACAAATCTACACAGGATTCGTTTACGAAGGACCTGGGCTCCTCGGGACGATCATCAAAGGCTTACACGCGCGCATCCAGGGGACTGGATATGATGATCTCGCTTGCGCGCTTCAGGCAGTAAGACGGAACCTTTCGTCTGGAACGGGGCCCAATACCATTAAATTTCCGTAAAAAAAGGCTATCCTTCCTTGTGAAGACAGAGGTTTTGGATTAGTACGATAGGAAGAGGTGAGACGATAACATGGTAGAAGCACAACACATGATAGTCATAGAAGGGGTAACAGAAGACGGACGGACCTTTAGACCCAGCGACTGGATAGAGCGCATCAGCGGGAGCCTTTCCACCTTTGGCACGGATCGGCGCATCCGTTATTCACACTATCTACAGCCCCAGATCATCGATGGACGCAAGTGTCTCGTTCTCGACCCCGAGCTCAAGGGCGTAAACCCAAGCGCCTTTAGTTTTCTGGTCGACTTCGCCAAGGGCAATAAGCTAAAGATTCACGGGCTCGACTCCAACGGCCCACAGAAGGAGATGCCGCAGAGGCTCTGCCCGGCTTAATCGTCGAGGCTATAAGAAATCAGTCCATCTGCCAGCTTGGGCTCGAACCAAGTCGACTTGGGCGGCATGACCTGATCTTGATCGGCGACCGTCATAAGGTCGTCGAGCCGGGTGGGATAAAGACAAAAAGCCACCCCCCCGTCCGCATCAACCCGCTTGGCCAGGGCCTCGGGGCCCCGTATTCCCCCCACAAAATCAATGCGCTGATCCCGTCGCGGGTCGGATATACCGAGTAACGGTTGCAGCACACGGTCCTGAAGCAAGCTCACATCAAGTCTCGCGACCGGATCTTTGGGAAGGACATCGATATAACTTAAGCGGTACCACTGTTGCCCAAGGTAGAGCCCGAACTCAGCGGCTCGGCGCGGCCTGACAGGCGCGGACTCGGGAGCCACCCGAAAGATCTTCGCGAGCTCGGTCAGGAAACCCGGGGCCGTATGGCCATTGAGGTCTGTAACTACTCGATCGTAATTGAGTATCTGCATCTCCTGGTCCGGGAACAGCACCGCCAGAAACCAATGATGGGGTCCTTCCTCCCCGCCACGGGTGTTTGCAACCACCCGGGCGGCGGCCGTGCGATGATGGCCGTCGGCTATATAGACGCGGGGCAGGCTATTGAAGGCGTCGCTCAGTTCTGTGACCAACCTCGGATCGGACAGCACCCAGAGGCGATGACGGACAGCGCCCAGCGCGGTATCAATATCAGCCGCCCGTTCGGACGACTGGCGCAACAAAGCGCTGATGCGCGGGTCGGCCCGGTAGGTCAAAAAGGCGGGGCCCGTCTGGGCATTGAGGGCCTCGATATGACGGGCCCGGTCCCGTTCTTTGTCGGGTCGCGTCAACTCATGGCGGCGTATATGCCCCGCCTCGTAGGCCGCGACCGACGCGGTCGCCACCAAACCTTTTTGGGTATGCCCGCCCATAGTCAACTCGTAGCAGTAATAGGACGGGTGCGAGTCGCGCTGCAAAACGCCGTCCAATAGCCGCTGCCAGTTCGCCCGTGCCTGCCGAAACACTGCCTCGTCCGTGGGTGTGGTCCCCGGCGGAAGGTCGACCTCGGCCTTGGAGACATGCAAAAAGCTAAGCGGCCTATCCTTCACGGCCTCACGCGCCTCATCGCTACTTAAGACGTCATAGGGCGGCGCTATCACGGCAGCGGCGTGTAGGGCATCGGGGCGCAAACCGCGAAAAGGGCGTATGAGTGTCATGTCGTGGCGTGGGAAGCCCCGCTGCAGGGCGGGGCGGGATAGCTCGGCAGAGGATCCTGCCCCAGTCCCACATCTCCTTTTTTCAATGGCTATCAGTCTTTAGGATAGGGCGGACCCGCTTACGAACGCGCGGTGGTGCCCTCGGGACCGGCCGAACCGATTTCCGGTCCACGTCTCGCCGTCCAATCGGGCAGCGCCCCGCCGGGGCGTGTTATCGGGAGGCGCCCTCACGGCTGCCGCCATACCCGTTAGGGCCGCCATTCAAAACCATTTCGGGGGGCAAGTAAACCGGCAAGGCCCGAAAGGTCCTGCCGATCCTGTCGCCTATCGGCTATCGACGGCCTCTGCAATTGAGGCTACAAAGAGGCCTACGCCCCGGCTTGCAGGCGCGAGGCGCCACCAAAACGTCGTGAGGCCGAGCGACTGTGTTCATGGTCACAAGAAAACCGGGGGAACGCATTCTCATTACCCTTGACCCCGCGGCGGACGCCGATCTCAGCGCCCGTGATCTCTTCGCCCAGGGTGCCATCGAGATCGTTCTTGCGGCGACAAGCCCGAGCCACGCGCGCGTGGCGGTGGCGGTCCCGGATGCCCTGGTGGTTAGCCGCTTGCCGCGGTCAAAATCCTAGGCGAATCACGTCTTGCAACGGCGGCTGCGGCAAAGGGCAGGCCAGAGTCCCTTTTTGTGGCCTCCGAACAAAGACCCCGGGAAGGCCCGGGGTCTTTGGGCGCTTGGAGCAGACCCGCCTTACTGGATCGACTGAGAGACCCCATTTCATAAGTTTCCCTGGCCGGCGTAGCGACGCCATCGAAGTCGTGCTGGACCGAAGCCAACGGAACCCCGGCATTGACCGCG
>JAJYPQ010000028.1 GCA_021795255.1 Pseudomonadota bacterium | reverse complement strand
TGCCACCCACACCTTCTGCGTCAAGGCCTGGCGTTGCTCAGTGTAATCGGCCAACCTCTCCAGGATAACCGGGAGTTTTCCGGACTGTTCGCCGGCCTCCACAAGGTGCCGATAAAGCGGCGGGAAAGACCCCGGAAAATCACCCAAGGCCTGCGCCAAGGGCTGGCCCTCGCGCACCTTGGTGCGTACCGCAGCGAGGATCTTGCGCGCACGCGCCGAGTCGCTTTGTTCGGTCAGAGCATGCAGACTCTCCTCGATCGGCAGGCCGGCGCGCACCAGCGTCGCGAACTGACGCGTCATGAGCGCAAGCTCCGCGGCCTTGAGGCCCCCTTGCCAACGGAACGCCCGGCGTTCGCTACGCTCCTTGCCGATCGGCGCGACCTTGACGGGTATGAAACCCTTCTCGCGCAAAAGGCCGCGGACGCGCCGCTCGGCATCGCCCTCCATGACCCCTTTGACCGCGCGTCCCTCGTGATCTAGTGCCTCATACTCGAATGCCGCCATAATCAGTCGCGGGAGACCCGCATAACCTCTTCGGTGGTGGTGCGCCCCTCGGCCACGACCCGCAAACCGTCCTGATGGAGGGTTCGCAAGCCGTGCTCGAGCGCCGCTGCGCGAAGCCGCGCCTCGGCCGCCCGATCATGAATCAAGGCCTTCAAGGCATCGTCCACGGTGAGCAGCTCATAGAGTCCGGTGCGTCCCTGAAACCCGGTCGAGTTGCATGCCGGACAGGTCGTGCCCGTAGTCGACGCCTGCCCATGACAGGTCTTGCACAAGGTCCGCACCAGGCGCTGCGCCA
Organism: Pseudomonadota bacterium; assembly: GCA_021795255.1. The sequence continues at coordinate 19,444 of JAJYPQ010000028.1, read as the reverse complement.
GCACCCCAAGGAGGGTCGATGCCACGAGAAACGGCTCTATCCCCATATCGACCAGGCGGGTGACGGCACCCACGGCGTCATTGGTATGCAAGGTCGCCAAGACCAAGTGACCGGTGAGGCTTGCCTGCACGGCGATCTGGGCGGTCTCGAGATCGCGGATCTCGCCGATCATGATGATGTCCGGGTCTTGCCTTAAAATCGCGCGCAATGCGCGAGCGAAGGTGAGGTCGATCTTGGAGTTGACCTGGATCTGGCCCACGCCATCGAGCTCATATTCGACCGGATCCTCGACGGTCATGATGTTCGATGTGTTCGTACTGAGCTCGCCCAGCGCCGAATACAGCGTGGTCGTCTTACCAGAGCCGGTGGGGCCTGTCACAAGAAAGATCCCGTGCGGCTCTTTGATGAGCCCGCGCAGGATTGCAAGCGTATCGTCTGGCATCCCCAAAGCGCCCAGGTTCAAGCGGCCCGCCTGCTTGTCCAAAAGCCGCATCACCACGCGCTCGCCATGCGCCGTCGGAACCGTGGAGACGCGCACATCGATCGGCCGCCCGGCCAGGCGCAGCGTGATGCGGCCATCCTGGGGCAGGCGTTTTTCGGCGATATCGAGCCGCGACATGATCTTGATGCGCGACACCAGCACCCCGTGCGCGGCCTTCTGGGGTTCGATGACATCGCGCAGTACCCCGTCCACCCGAAAACGCACCAGTGACCGGGTCTCGAATGCCTCGATATGGATATCCGACGCCTGTTCGCGCACCGCCTGCGTGAGCAATGCGTTGATAAGACGCACCACCGGAGCATCGCCCTCGCTCTCCAAAAGATCCTGAGTCTTTGGCAGATGCAGCGCGAGTTCCGCGAGATCGAGATTATCGTCGAGGTCGCCCATGATCTGCTGGGCCTGCGACATGTCGCGCGCATAACCTGCGTTGAGCGCCGCCAGGAACGCCTCTTCACCCACGGTATTGAGCTTAAGCGGCCGCCGCAGCACGCGCTCGAGCTCCGCCAGGACCGATCCCGGCACCTGCGCCCGCTGCCAGATCTCGACCCCATCATCGACAAGCCCCACGCTCATCACGCCATGGCGCTTGGCGAAGTGGTAAGGAAGCTTCCCCACCCACTCCTTATCCAAGGGGCGCTCGACCCTTTCAGCCATGGGCGGCCCCTGCGGGCGTGGAATGTTTTCCGGTCCCGGCCCCAGGCTCTTTCAGGGGGGCCAGATGCGGCTGATGGTAATTCGGCAATATCACCGATCGTGAAAACCGTACCGCGTCCTCCTCAGCCTGCATCATGGTGTAGCGCGAGGCCGTGAATCCCTCGCTTTGCTCGCTGTTGCGTACGATGACCGGCTTTAAAAACACCATGAGATTGGTCTTTTTCTTCACGCGCTGACGGTACCGAAATAGGTTTCCTATCCACGGGATGTCATCCAATAACGGCACGCCCTGCCACCCATTCTCGACTTCGTCACTGATGAGTCCGCCTAGAACTATGGTCTTGCCATTGGCCACGATCACCGTGGTCTTCAGTTCCCTTTTATTCGTGATGAGGTCGATTGCACCGGTAACGCTCGGCGCTATGCTCGACACGTTTTCATAGATCTGCATCTTGATGTTGTTGCCGGCTGTGATTTGCGGCTTGATCTTTAGCGTAAGCCCCACGTTCTTGCGCTCGACTGTCTGAAATGGGTTGACGCCCACTGTACCTACGGTCCCCGCGGTGGAGTAGCTTCCTGTTATGAACGGCACATTCTGGCCGACCATGATCTTCGCTTCGGTATTGTCGAGCGTCAAAAGATCCGGAGTCGACAGCACATTCACGCCCGAGACAGACTGCAGAGCGCGCGCAAACGCCGATAGTCCTACGACGGTTTGACCTCCGGCGAGCGTTACCGTGCCGCTTATGAAACCCAACGCCAGGCCCGCGTCATTGGCGAGGCTCGACGGACTGGCGGCAGTCGAGACAATCCCCGATCCGGTCAATGGAAAGTTCGTGATGCCTCCGACCGCGCCACTGCCGGCCGGGGCCGCGCCCGCCCATTGCACACCGAGCTCGGCGCTATTGTCGACCGTCACCTCGGCGATGAGCGCCTTCACGAACACCTGGGCCCGCCGTATGTCGAGCTTTGCGATGACCGCGCGCAGGCTGTCATACACGGCATTGGGGGCATTTATGATAAGCGCGTTGATCGATGGATCGGCCTGCACAAGGGAAGCCTTAATAGCGCGCGCCGAGACCTCGTGACCGACTGGGGGCGCGCCGGGCAGGGCCACCGGCATGATCGGCTCGCTCGCGCGCTTGTGGGCCCCCTTGGCCTCACCCTGTAAGAGGCCACGCAAGATCTTTGCGATCTTGCTGGCCCGGGCGTTTCTCAAATACACGACATGCGTGGTGCCCCCGCTTGCGCCGCGCGCATCGAGCCTGCGTACCAGCGCCTCGATGAATCGGCGCTTCTTCGCGCTTGAAGTACGCAAAAGCAAGCTGTTGGTCCGCGTGTCGGGGACGATAGTGACGGGACTGTAGTTGCCGTTTGGCGTGCCCGATGCGTTCGGCAGTTGCGCCTCGCCTAGGCGCACCAGCAGATTGGCGATATCGACCGCGGAGGCGTAACGAACCGGCACTATGACGATGGGCGCACGCATCTGCGCTTCTATGCCATAGACGATGCGCAACAGCCTGCGGATGTTGTCGGCATCGTCGGTCACGATCAGGGTGTTGGTGGGTGCATAGACGGATAGGATCCCGGCGCTCGACATCAAGGGCCGCAAAAGTGGCATGACCTGCGCCGCCTGGCCTGCCTCGATCGGTATAATCTGGGTCACGAGCTCATCGCCGCCATGCGGCCAGTAACCGCTGACCGGCGCCGCCTGGCGGGCGTTCGCTTGCGGAAGCACCTTGATAACCCCGCCTGGGCCCGCAACGGCGGTAAATCCCTGCGCCTTCAAGGCGCTCACGAAGATCTGGTAGGCCGCGCGCACTGACACGGGCGTAGTCGATACGATCGTCACCTTCCCCTGCACGCGCGGGTCGATCAGAAAATTCTTGCCGGTCAATTCGGCCACGGTGCGGATTACGGCGCGGATGTTGGCGTTGTTGAAATTAAACAGCATCTCCCCCGGCGGAATCTTGCGCGATGTACTGACGACCGTCGATCCGGTTTGGGCCATAGCCGGTGTCGCGCCAGGACTTAGCACAGGGTGAGGTAATGGCTTAACCGCCAACGCCGTATGCGCCCCCACCACGGGATGTTCTCCGGCCGCAACGGTTTTCTGGTCAGCGGCCTGGGCCGGATTAGGTAATGACGCCAGTAACAGCGCTAGAACCGTTCCTGCGCATGAAAGGCTACGCACCCACTTACCCCCCATCGGTATTCCGTCCTTAGAAAGGGTATCCACCACACAAACGGACTTATGAAGCTGGCATCGTGTAACGAAAGACCCTCATGTGTCCGTCGCGCGCCACATCCACTGTGACACCATTATTTTTGACGCCCGCGATATAAGCGCTGACCGCCGCGCCCAAAGAATTCACGGGCCGTCCATTCACTTCCTCGATGACGTCTCCCTGACGCAAACCGAGACTTGCAAACGCCGGCACCGGAGTCCCCTTGACCAGCACGCCGCCCTCCGGTCCTGGCACGAGCCATGACCGTAAGGTCGTATTCGACACGCCGGCAAACGCCGACACTACGGATGGCTTCACGCGGACCGTAACCGCGGGCGTCGAACCTAAGGGTTGAGGCGCCACTGTAACCCGCACGGGCCCGACCGCCACCGCCGGGCCCATCGATGCTTGCGCCGTCGTGAAGGTCCGAGCATATAGCAAGAGGCTTTCAAGACGACCGTTTTGTCGCAGAATGGCGCGATCGGGCGTGACCGCCGTCAGCACCACGCCTGGGGCCACGCGTGCCCCGACGAGGTAAGGGTGAACGTTTCCATCCGCTCCCGCGATGAGGGCGACACCCGGATCACCCGCCACCAGCCCCGAAAGAGTCAACGCCAGATGGCTAACTGGGATTAAAGCCTGCGTCGTTACCGCCGATTGACCAAATAAATGGCTTTTCAAAAGCACCCGCAGCGGTGGCTGCGTAGACTGCGTTCGTGTAACCAAGGCCACCGCAGATCGGGCCGGCGGCGAAAGCGCCCCCCAGGTCCAGTGGGCCAGCAACGCCGCAAGGCCGATGACCGCGATGCCATTGATGGCCTTTGCGGTCCGCGGTTTGGCGACGGCCGCAAGAACCCGCCCTCCTAGAGCCTGCCAGGATATTTCGCTTTGCTGCCATTGCTCTGTTTGCATCGGCGCATTGTATCCGTCCGCCATGCGTGTGTCATCCTGGTTTTCGAGCGGTCCAAACCGGCGTCATCCGGGCAAACGTAAGCCCAGTGCGGCCCCCCGTTTACCGAGTTTTTACGCGACCGGATAAAAGGCTGTGGTCCGGCGGCCGATGGCGCGTCACACCGACGTCAAAGCCACGCGTGCGCCCCAAATGCTCGGCCGGCCTCAGCCGACAGCTCATCCTTGAGCCTTACCAAATGAGCGGAGACATCCGGCGCCACACGCAGCAGGTCCTCGGTTAGCGTTCGCGGTTTTGGCAAGGTCATCAGGCTAAATCCGGTCGTAACCCGTCGAAGACCATGAAACGCGACGGCGCGAAACGGCCGTCGGCCAAGCCACGCATTGGACCATAGGGCGGGAGGCGCGGCGTTGGCTGTCAGAACGATCTGATCCGCCCCCGCCACCGTCGCGCCCACGACCTGCCCCTTGTTCCAATAACTCGAGACCAAGGCCCCTCCAATCAATCCCGCGGTTGCGAAGGCCCCGAGTGTCCAGAAAAGGCCGTGACGAGAAGACCACAGAACACTGCTTGCCGGTAACGCACGCCCCCCGAGGCGTTGCGTAAGCCGTTTCGTTATTTTCATGGCTCTCTCCTTATGCTCTGCGTGCGTACCCATCCTATAGCACCCTTGAGCCCGCATAAGTCGGACCTAAGTAGGATGCGCACATCCGCCAGAAAAGGCAGTTTACCATTATGACAGAAGGGACCGCTCCTGTCCAAGGAAAAACGCCTGCCGCAGCGTATGGTGCGCGTCCATCAAAGCACAAAACGCGCGCAATAACATTGACGACGGCCAATGGCTTAACCGCGCGCATGCGCCACTGCATGACATTTTTAGTGATTTTGTGCGATGAGCACAGAATATTAAAAATATGCCTGCTTTTTCACCGACTTTCGCCGCGAACATTTTCGTACAGCGCTTGCCGCAAACCTCACAATTTGCTCTAATAAAGCGGTCCGCAATACGCGGCGCCGGGGACTGCGCGCGCAGTGCGGGCCGTTTGCAAGGCAACGAGTTCTATCATTGCGATTGCCGATGAAATCTACCGGCAGCCATCGGTCTTTTGTCGGATGCCTTTCGCCTAAATGGGTTTTGGCGGACCTTGAAAACGCTTTCTGTGCCACGGTACCAAGACATCGTCACTTTGGACGAAGAGATGGGCCCCTCGGAATGAGGCGTCAGCGCATGTCGGGCGGCCTTAAGGTCGGCGGCAGGCGCCGAACGCTATTGGGCTCGATGAAAAACCGGCGGCGCGCGAAAAACCGCTTTTCCATAACACTGGCCTTAAAGGTTTTGCAAAGCACAAAAGCCGCCGCACCCCGCAAAAACGCGATGACAAACATAAAAACGGAGTCATCATGACCATAAAATCGAAAGGATACGCAACCCATTCAGCAACGGCCGAGCTACGGCCTTTCGCATTCGAACGTCGCGACCCACGCCCTCAGGATATTGTGATAAGCATCGCATATTGCGGCATCTGTCACTCCGATATTCACTCGGCGCGCAACGAGTGGGGGCGGACCTCCTATCCCTTTGTTCCGGGGCATGAGATCGTCGGACGGGTCGCGGCGGTCGGTAAGCACGTCACGGGCTTTAAGGTGGGCGACCTCGCGGGCGTCGGTTGCCTGGTGGATAGTTGTCGCATTTGTCCCTCGTGCGAGGCGGGTCTCGAGCAATACTGTGATAACGGCTTTACCGGCACCTATGGGGGCGAGGACAAGATCGGTGGTACACCGCATTCGATGACGTTTGGCGGCTATTCCGACACGATCACAGTCGATCAGCGCTTTGTCCTGCATATTCCGGAGAATCTTGATCTTGCTTCCGCCGCGCCTCTTTTGTGTGCGGGAATTACCACTTATTCCCCGCTCAAGCACTGGAACGTGGGACCCGGCCTGCGGGTTGGCGTCATTGGGCTTGGCGGGCTTGGCCACATGGGAGTGAAATTCGCGCACGCCATGGGCGCTCATGTGACCATGATCACGACCTCGCCCTCCAAGGGCGCGGATGCAAGAAAACTTGGCGCGGACGGGGTGCTGATTTCCAAAGACGCCGAGGCCATGAGGCACGCTCGAGATAGCTTTGACTTTCTGTTAAATACGATTCCCGTGGGGCATGACGTGGATCCCTATATGGCGCTACTAAAGCGCGACGCGACGATGGTGATCGTGGGCTCGGTAGAACCCTTGAAGAGGGTGGACGGGATTCCTTTGATATTTAGGCGGCGTTCCTTGGCCGGCTCGTTGATCGGTGGTCTCCGGGAGACCCAGGAGATGCTGGATTTTTGTGGCCAACACGGCATCGTGTGCGACATCGAACGCATCTCGATAAAGGATGTCAACAAAGCCTACGACCGCACGGTCCGCGGCGACGTCAAATATCGTTTCGTCATCGACATGGCGACTCTTGCATCCTGACGGAGGACACTCATGATCTTGACACGCGCGGGATCCGCGCCTTCGCAAAGAGGGTCCGCGGAGTGGTTTACCGGAACTGTGCGCATAGACCCCATCCACTCACCGACGGGACCTTCGCGGATGGGTGCGGCCAGCGTGACATTCGAGCCGGGGGCGCGCTCTCATTGGCACACGCACCCACTCGGACAACTGCTGATCGTCACCGCGGGGCGCGGTTGGACGCAATGCGCGGGCGAGGCGAAGGCCGAGATCCGTGCGGGCGACGTCATATGGTGCCCGCCGGGCCACAAACATTGGCATGGCGCCACCTCTGATACGGCCATGACCCACATCGCCCTTCAGGAGGCCGTGGACGGCCGGATGGTCGATTGGCTGGAGGCGGTCCCGGACGACCAGTACCTAGCCTGAAGATCCGCGGGGCGCGTCGAACACGAGGGCTTGCGACGACATCGATTCGTAGCATCGCGTGGGTCTTGTTGGGAATCACATGTCCCACGCTATTCTTGAAAGACTATATAGCCCATCAAAGAAGGCCTTCGCCATGATGCAACATCGCGGCATCGATTCGCACCGCTCCATCACGCTTATTGCCGCGGCAGACGCGCGATCCCGGACATACCCCTTCGTGTGGAAAGGCGCGACGATACACATTGTTGTCAGGGCGCATCAAGCGGCGGGCGCATAACGACAAGACAGGCTTTAGTATCTTGCCACTGACGCGGTATCGGTGTGCCTTCTTGCAAACCCAAAAGCTCCGCTCTTTTATTTACCAATAACCGTGTGAAACGCTTTTGCGTCCGACCAGGGTCAGGCCAGAAATTTCGAGCGCCGCATACACCGAGCCCGGTCGCGCATCTTTTGTCTCCGGACACCGCAGGGGCGCCGATGTGACCCCCCTCGTTTCTTACACGCACGTTTCCCGGTCCGTCGTACGTAAACCCGGCGCGGACAGCAACACGTCCGTACGGGAATTTATCGAGACGGCGCTTGCCAAATCACGATCAGGCTTCTGGCCTTATTGTGCTTTTGTGCGGCAAGCGTCGCGCAAAGCCTTTTTTAAGCAGCCGCGCCTTGGCCTTCTTTCCGCGAGGCCCGCGCACAGGCGAGACCTGGGCGTAGAAGTCTCGTGCGCCCGGGGCTCGCATGGGTTGCCGCATTCTGGCCCAGATGTTTGCCGACCCGGCCTTGGCAAGTCCACCGTCGCCTGCCGTCTCGGTTCGCCCATACAGTTGATGCGCCTTTCGATGAAGGGTAAAGTCCGGCCCGGCGTGCACAGAACCCCATACCGTGCCGGGAGGGGGCGATACGCCGCGCCGCCAAGACACGCCATTCAGACCCCCTTTGGCGCGAGTGGGGAGAAAACCACACAGGGAGGCCTGGCCGTCATTGGGAGCCGCATGAGTTCGATGATGGCGGGTGCCTTGGCAATGATTGCAAGCAAGGGTCGAATGCCGATGCAGGCCAGCCTTTGGATGCCGGAAAGATTATAAAAAACCGACAAGGCACTGAATATATTACATTTTTTGAGCTTAAAAGACGATGCGCGAGATCGCCTGCGGGGCCCCTTGGCCGACTTTAAGGCTAATGGAAACGAGAAGGCGTACGACCGCGCAGGCCGGACCGGCGCTCGACAGATTTTTATCCCACCGCATGCGGGCGCATAGGCATCCGCACCGGTGAAACCACCAGTGAACCACTCTGACATAAGGAACGCGCGATGCGCAATCTGCCGTTCGTCATAAAAAGGGCCGCGGTTGGACTGCTTCTAACCCTTCTTTTCCTGATCCCGTTGCGCGCCTATGCTGCCCAACCGGTGGCCACGGCGGGGACAGCCGGCGCGCAGCCGGTCGCCATGGTCCACCCCGCACGACCACCCACAGCCGTTCACGCCCACATCAGCCGCGGCGACACCGCTTGGATGATGACGGCCACCGTGCTGGTGCTTATGATGACCATCCCGGGGCTTGCGCTCTTTTACGGCGGCATGGTCCGCGACAAGAACGTCCTTAGCACACTTGCCCATAGTTTTGCGACCACCTGTCTTGTCACCCTCCTCTGGTACTTCGTCGGCTACAGCCTTTCCTTTTCCGGCGGCAATGCCTTCATTGGCGGGTTCGGACGCCTGTTTCTGCACGGCATGGGCCGTGACACGGTGATCCGCCGCTCGATGGCCATCCCCGAATCCGTGTATATGTCCTTCCAGATGACCTTTGCGATCATCACACCGGCGCTTATTTCCGGATCTTTCGCTGAGCGCATTAAATTCTCCGCCGTGCTTTGGTTTAGTGCGCTTTGGCTCCTGTGCGTGTATGCGCCGGTGGTGCACTGGATATGGTCGCCGCGTGGCTGGCTCGCACACATGGGGGTACTGGATTTCGCCGGCGGGACGGTGGTGGAGGTCAATTCCGGGGTTGCAGGCCTTATCACAGCCCTCGTCGTGGGCCGGCGCGTCGGCTACCGGCGCGAGGCGATGGCGCCCCATAATCTGGTCTTGACCATCCTTGGCGCCTCGCTTCTGTGGGTGGGCTGGTTTGGCTTCAACGCCGGTAGCGCGGTCTCCTCCGGCGGGCTTGCCGGCATGGCCATGGCCACCACCCAGATCGCGACCGCGGCGGCGGCGATGACCTGGATGTTCGCCGAATGGAGCGCGCGGGGTAAACCGAGCGTCCTCGGCATGGCCTCGGGCGCGGTCGCGGGCGCGGTCGCCATCACCCCGGCTTCGGGCTTTGTGGATCCAAGCGGCGCACTTCTGATCGGGATCGCAGGCGGCGGCGCCTGCTTCTGGGCCGTCACCTACCTAAAGAACAAGCTTGGGTATGACGACTCCCTGGATGTGTTCGGGGTGCATGGAGTCGGCGGGGCGATAGGCCTGATCCTGACCGGAATCTTCGCGGTCAAGGCCATCGGCGGCACGGCAGGCGCCCTCGAAGGCAACATCGCCCAGATCGGCAAACAGGCTATCGCCATAGGAGCGGTCGCCGCCTATGACGCCGTGCTCACCTTCATCATTCTGAAACTCGTCGACCTTGTGATCGGCCTGCGGCCCACTACCGAAGAAGAACGGGAGGGTCTTGACATCACCCAGCACGGAGAGCGCGCCTACAGCGAATAGGAAGCGACAGACCACATGGCGCGGCGGCAGATGTGTCCTCGCCGCCGCGCCGGTATCCGGCGGTGTCTTGCGGGGCTAGTAGCCGCCTTTGCGCATGCTTTCGGGGAGACCCGCGATGCGGCCCGCCTGCTTCGAGGGATTGCCGGGAAAGAGATCAAAGAGCGTCTTGTTGTCGACCTTGCGGTCCGACCAGACCTCCTGCATACCCTTCAGAATATGGCGATTGTTCGGCAACTCGCCACTGTGATTGAAGTACTGGTCGCGCAGATACTCGATCACATCCCAATGGTCCTGGGTAAGATCCAGGCCCTCGCCCCTGGCGATCTCCGTGGCTACCGCCTTGTCCCAGTCCGCTTGATTGACGAGATATCCCGTCTCCGTGCTTTCCACCACCTTGCCGTTGACTTGATAGGCCATCGCGCTGCTAACTCCCCTGATTTCTCTGTATGGATTAGACTTCTCTTGCATCGCATTTCAAAACACCTGCCGGATGTCCTTTTACCAAAAAAGACACCAGGTTGTCTAACAGGCCTATGCTTAAATACCTGTCCGCGCATCCCCCCTTTTGCGATGTAAGACCCAAGCCTTGCGCCCCATAAAGGGGCGTTATCTTAACAGTCGCCTTGGATATCGATTTATCGAGACGGCAACGACTATGACACAGGAGGGAAGGGCAAGCGGAAAGCAACCGATCGCTGAGGCACGTTGGCACACTCAGTCGGGATCGGCTATTCTTACCCGTAGATGATCGATTGTTATGGAGTAGGAGCTATGACCGCAACCGCAACCTTATCCAGCAAGTACCAGATATCCATCCCCAAGGCGGTGCGCGAGCAACAGCACTGGCAGGCTGGGCAGGAGTTCGTGTTCATCCCCAAAGGCAAGGGCGTGCTGGTGATGCCCGTGCCGGAGGCGGCGGAGCTTGCCGGCATCGCCCTTGGGGCGCGCACCGAGGCGCTGCGTGACCGAGCGGATCGATTCTGATGACCGCTGCGTCGTGCGTGGTCGATACCTCGGCGTGGGTGGAGTGGCTGGCCGGCACCGCGTTGGGTACGCAGGTGGCCGAGCACTTTCCGGACAAGCCTCGGTGGATCGTTCCCATCTTGGTGCAGTTTGAGCTTTCGAAGTGGTTGTTGCGCGAGGCTGGAGAAGATGAGGCCGATCAGGTGATCGCCTTTTCGCAGAAGTGTGTCGTCGTGCCCTTCGACACCCGTATCGCGCTTTTGGCAGTTGAGTTGCACCGGGAATACCAGCTCGCCACGGCCGACGCGATCGTGTATGCGACCGCACGGCACCACGGCGCGAGTCTTTTGACCTGTGACGCGCATTTCAAGGGGCTGCCCAACGTGACACTCTGGGCCAAAACCGGTCAGAAGGATTGAAGCGCAAGCATGACCCATAAGTGTCCCCTGCGTTTCCGTTACATACGCCCGAAGGGCGCCTCCACCCAAGTCCGATGCTTCGGTATGAAAGCCCCGTCCTACCCACACTTGAAAGCGGTAGCCGTAGGCTGAGGGCGGGGAGGACGCCCACCCGCAAGGATGCGGCCTCGCGACTTGCCTAACATATTGCATGAAAAGGCAACGCCTATTAATCAGGTGCAAGCCAACGTCCGCTATCAGTCTGAAGCTGCCCTATAACATCGTGTCATCCCAGCAACTTTGCCAGATCTTCTGCTCTTATGAGTATCGCGTTTCAGCCTCTGCAAAGTCTTGTGGCCGGTGATTGTAGAGACTTCCATCGGGTTTAATCCCTTCTCAAAGAGGCGGGAAGTGGCCTCGTGCCGCAGGTCATGAAAGCGCAGGTTTTCGATGCCTGCGCGCCGGCAGGCGCGGTCAAAGGCTTGGGTGATCCGAACGATAAAGACTACCTCTTTATGGATATGATAGGGTGCGGTCGCACGGAACAAGGCCTACCCTCGATATACGTACTTGGGTCAGCAAGCCCACGCGCCGAGTTGCCACAGGCATACAATGCTAGCGCACGCTATGCGTAAACGAGGTATTCTGGACATCTCTTTTTGGTGTCAAAAAAGTACGACGGTCTGCGACTTTAAGGCTATTTGTAATATCTCGGTATTTAGAGAGAAGTCGCATTCGTTTATGTACTCGAGTAGCGGGTCGTGGCAAAAACGAGGAAAGTCGCAATGGGTAATTATCGGAAAATAGCAAAAATGGTAATAGCCGGGGGATTGGTTATTGTAACAGTCGCCTTGTCTGGTTGTTTTTATATAGGGCGTCCGGGCGGTCCGTGGTACTGGCATAGAGGATGGTGGTGCTGTTACCGGCGCTAGCGGGGCGTCCGAGAGTCGGCAGGGCAGTCCTTCGGTTTTGCGTTGCCGATAGCGGGATCGGTGCGTATTGGGGGCAGGGTCCTTCATGAACAACAGCCATACTCCCCACACAAGCGCCCGACCGTCAACGGATGGCTTTGCTCGTTATTGGACGTAAAAACAAAGAAGAACCCGCACTTAAGGCGGGTTCATGGACGTTGCTAGGCGCTAATAACCAAGAAGATGGTGGAGCGGAGGAGGATCGAACTCCCGACCTTCGCATTGCGAACGCGACGCTCTCCCAGCTGAGCTACCGCCCCAGTGGGCGGCATTGTAAAGGACTCCGGGGCAAGAGGGAAGTTACGATCGCCGAAGGCAGACTTTTCGTCCTGGCCCGGCGCCAGGTCTTAACGCCCGCACCCCTGGATGCAGGGGCGAGGGGCTTTGGCGGTCTCGTGCGCATGCCGCTGCAACCGCTCTCCTGCGGCCCATGGCGCCGCTATGGCCCGTCACAGGCGAACAGCGACCTTCTGTGACCTTGTCTATACTCAATCGGGGCGTACGTCTGCCCGCCAAGCATCCAAGGCCGCCGGAGCGGTAACTCGGTTTCGGCCGTAGGCCGCCGGGAACGGCGCGATAACTATAAGAAAGGGAGGGTAGCCTATGCGCAAGGGCAATGCCGGCCTGCACGGCAAGCTTGCGTTCTTGCTCGCCTTCAGCACGGATGCGGTGTTCGTTCTCGACGACCGAGGCGTCATCCAGACGGCCAACCGAGAGGCCTGCCGCATCCTGGCCTGCGAAGCGCAGGCCTTGGCCGGGGCCAGCCTGCGGAGTTGGCGCACCGACGCCCCCATCCGCCCACATCCCGACAGTACTCGGCCGGATAGCCTCTGTTACAGCGCCTTCTTCAAACGCCTCAGCGGGGAGACTTTTCTGGCGGATGTGAGTGTGGCGAGCGTAACTGAGGGGGATAAGCGGGCGTATGTCGCGATCCTGCGCGACATAAGCTGGCTTGCCGAGGCGTCCTACAGACAGAATCTTGCCGCCGCGGTCTTCGATAACAGCATTGAGGCCATCATAGTCACGAACGCCGCCAATCGTATCGTCGCGGTCAACGCCGCCTTTGAGCGCCTTACGGGCTACACGACATCGGAGGTCATGGGCCGGTCTCCGAACCTCCTGCAATCAGGGCGCCACGACAAGGCCTTTTACTTAAGCCTGTGGCACAGCGTGCTTGCCACCGGCCACTGGCAGGGCGAGATCTGGGACCGGCGTAAGAACGGCGAGATCTTCCCGCAATGGCTCACCATAAGCGTCGTGCGTGACGATTCCGGGGCCATAACACACCACGTCGCCATATGCCACGATATTACAGAACGCAAAGAGTCGGAGGAGCGCCTGCGGCATGTGACGGATTTCTACTCGGCGCTCTGTCAAGTCGATCATCTCGTCGCCTGCCGCACCAATCCCCGGGCGCTTTTCGAGGGCATCTGCCGCACCACCGTGGAATACGGGCATCTGCGATATGCAAGCATCGCCGTGGTCGAATCCTCCCCCAATATCCCGCGGATCGTCGCCACCTTCTCCGAGGCCCAAGACAGCGCGGTCTTACCTCTCGAAAAAATGGTACTGGCGCTTGCACAAGACGCCATCAAGGCCGGAGAAACGGTCGTGCAACAAGCGGAGGAGGCACAGGCGGGGCTCGTCCGTCTGGTGGGTGCGCAAGCGGGCCTGTCGGCGGGGGCGTTTCCCTTCAAACGGGGCGGCCATGTGTACGGCGCACTCTGCGTCTTTTCGGGCGAGGCCTCTTTTTTTGACAACGACCTGCGGCATCTCTTGCAACGGATCGCCGAAGACATCTCGTTTGCGCTCGACAGCTTCGATCAGGAAACACTGCGGCAGGCCGCCGAATCCCGCGCCCATTACCTCGCGCAGCACGATATTCTGACCGGCCTCTACCGGCGCAACATGATCGAGGAGGCGATGGCGCGTCATCACGCGCAAGGCTCGCAAGAAAACGCAGCCTACAGTCTCGGGCTTATCGATCTCGACCACTTCAAGATCGTAAACGACACCTACGGCCACGCCATCGGCGACAAGGTTCTCATCCAGACCGCCAAGATCCTGCGCGAGGCCATGCGCCTTGGAGACCTCGTGGGACGCTGGGGTGGGGAGGAATTTTTGTGCCTGCTGCCCGATACCGGACCGGACCCGGCGCTTTATAGTATGGAGCGGATCCGCGAGCAACTGGCGCGCGCCACTATTGTCGTGGGTGGCCACGAGCTCCATGTGACCGCCAGCATAGGCGTGGCCTCCTTCCCCGTCGACGGCAAGACCATAGCCGAGCTCATGACTATGGTCGATGCCGCCCTCTATCAGGCGAAGCAAGAGGGTGGAGACCGGGTTCGTCGCGCCGACTCAAGTCCGAGCATCTTTTTTATCGGCGGGCAGATCGAGGAGGCCTTAGGCCATGGCCGGATCGTGGCCGCCGCGCAACCCATCGTGTCTTTGAAAGACGGGGTGGTGGTCGCAGACGAATCCCTGGCGCGCCTGACCCTGCCCGAGGGAACGGTACTTGAAGCCGGGCAGTTCATCGAGGCCGCCGCGCATCTAGGCCAGCTGCAACGCATAGACCAGGCGATCATAGCTCAGGTCATGCATCGTTGCGTCGAACGTGTGAAGGCCCATGATGCGCCCATACTGCATTTCGTGAATGCCTCGGCGGGCCTGCTGGCACACGCCCAGACACTCGCCACCCTTTTGCAAGACGCCCGGGACCGGGGTCGCGATACCGGGCTTACCCGGGACTGCGGGACGCCCTTTGTCATAGAGATCACGGAACGGGCCATGCTCCGCGACCGCAAGGCCGTCAAGCGCCACCTGGAACCGCTCCTTGAATATGGCTTTCGCGTGGCGCTCGACGACTTCGGGAGCGGTTACTCATCGTTTCTGTATCTGGCGGACTTCCCGGTCTCCTTCCTTAAGGTCGAAAAGGAGCTTGTGGCGCGCATCACCTCCGAAAAGCGCATGGCGGCCATCATCGGCGACATCGCCCGCCTCGGTCACGACCTCGGCATCACGACCATAGCCGAGGGCATAGAGGACGCCGAGACCGCCGAGGCTTTGCTTGCGCTTGGCATCGATTGGGGTCAAGGATTCCACTTCGGGGCGCCGGTCCTTGCGTGACCTTCTGTGAGCCGATTTCTAAGAGGTCTTGCTGTCGCGGACCCGCCGCCATACCGTGTTTTTCCCGACCTGCAGGATCTCGGCGGCCTTGGCCTGATTGCCTTGCGTGCGCTCCAGCACATAGGCGAGATACTGGCGCTCCAGCTCCTCCAGACTCACGAGATCCTTCATCTGGGCAAAAAGCGGGGGGCCGGAATCGACCGCGCCCTGATCCAGACGGATGTCTTCCACATCCAGCACCTCGGTATTCCCCGCCAATGTCAGACTGCGCTCGATCACGTTGCGCAGCTCGCGCACGTTGCCTGGCCATTGGGCTTGACCCAGCCTGCGCAAGGCATCCGACGTGATATGCGGGGCCGGGCGGCCGGCCTTGGCGCAATAGCGTTCCACGAAATACGCGGTCAACTCCGGGATGTCGTCACGGCGGGCGCGCAGCGGCGGGACCGTAAGCGGCAGGACGTTCAACCGGAAATAGAGATCATCGCGGAACGCGCCCTCGCGCACGAGTGTCGCGAGGTCCCGGTGGGTGGCGGCTATGATGCGCACATCGACCTTGCGCCCGACGTTGGCCCCCACCGGCCGGATCTCCTGCTCCTGCAAGACGCGCAGGAGGCGAACCTGGAGTCCCGGGGAGATGTCGCCGATCTCGTCTAAAAAAAGCGTCCCTTTGTGCGCCTCCTCGAAGAGCCCGCGGCGCGAGCGGTCGGCCCCGGTAAAGGCCCCCTGCACATGCCCGAAGAGTTCGCTCTCCAAAAGCTGCTCGGACATGGCCGCGCAATTGACCGCGATGAACGAACGCCCCTGACGATTGCTGCGGTCGTGCACGGCGCGCGCCACGAGCTCCTTGCCGGTCCCGCTCTCACCCTGCACGAGCACCGGGAGATCCGATAGGGCCACGCGATCGAGCGAGGCGAATATCCCGGAAAGGCCGGTCTCCTCGCCGATCACCGCGGTCCCCTTGTCGGCGCGTAACCGCGAACGCAAGGTCTGGACCTCGCGCTTTAATTGCCGCCGCTCGAGAATGGAGCTTATGCGCAGCAAGAGCTCCTGGGTCTCCACCGGCTTCATCAGATAGTCGTCGACCCCCACGCGCATCGCCTCGACCGCCGACGGCACGCTGGCATACGCGGTGACGATCAATACCCCGATGTTGCTTTGCAGCGCCCGCACCCCCTGCGCCACCTTGAGACCATCATCGTCGCAGGCAAGCTTGAGATCCGTGATCACCATATCAAAGCTTTGGGCCGCGGCCTGCGCCAAGGCCGCCTCCACCGAACTCGCACACGCCACCGCATAGCCCGCGCGCTCGAGCGTACGGGCGAGGATCTTCAGGAGCGCCTGCTCATCATCCACCAACAGTATGTCGGTCACGGCCTTCCTCCCGCGTAATGGCAAATACGACCATGGCGCCAGGCGACAGATTGGTGATGGTCACCCAGCCGCCGTGGGCATTGGCAATGCGGCGCACGAGCGCAAGCCCAAGCCCGGTGCCCTCGGCCTTGGTCGTGTAAAACGGCGTAAACAGGCGCTCCGCGCTGCCCTGCACACCCGATCCCGTGTCCGTCACCCGGATATACACCCAGTCCTCTTCGGCCGCGGTCGCAATCGTCATGGTCCCAGGACTCTTCATGGCGTCCGCGCTGTTTAAGAGCAGGTTCCATACCACCTGCCGGATCTGATCGGCATCGAACGACACGGGCCCGAGGTCTGCGGCCAACTCCATCCGAAACACATGGCGGTGCTCCCGGTTCAATGTCAGATCATACATCTCCACGACCTGGGCCACGACCGCGTTCAAGTCCCCCGGCTCCCGCAAGGTCTCGGCGGGACGCGTCCATTTCAGGAAATTCTGGAGGACCGCGTTCAAACGGCGGGACTCATCACGGACGATGGCCACGAACTCGTGGCGATCTGTCTCCGAGATGCCCTTGTCATCCACCAGAAGCTCGACCCCGCTTACGATGCTCGCCAAAGGGTTACGGATCTCATGGACGATGGCTGCGGCGGTCTCGGTCAAACAGGCCAGCCGCTCCGATTCGGCCTGCTTGCGGCGCTCGATATCGGCCTGGCGGCGGGCGCGCGCCAGCCGCGCGAGCATGGCGTTGAAGGCCTCACTCAAGACCCCCACCTCGTTATGGCGCCGCACCTGCACCCGCCGCTCTTCCTCGCCGTCATTGCCGCCGAGCTGCCCCACGTCGCGCATCAGGCCCTCGAGATCGCCCGTGAGGTGACGCGACAAGAGCCAGCCGGCCCCGCCGCCTAGGATCAAGGCCACGAGCGTCAGAAGGAGCCCGGTGTCGCGGGCCGCCGCCATCTGTCGCAATACACTCGAGCGCGACAGGCTCAAGGTGACAAGACCCACCGGGTAGCGGCCCACCCGGATCGTATGATGCACCGTAAGCCACCGCGCCCGCACACGGGCGGGGCCGCGCCGCTCCAAGACGACCCTTTGGGCATTGGTGATCCGCACGCGCCGCACGCCGGACTTGTGGAGCGCATAACGCACGATCTCCTGGAGGGTCCCGAGGTTCTCGGTCAGCACGGCGTTCCGCGAGGCGATCGCCACCATGCGCGCCAGGCTCTCGGCGTTCTTGTGCAGCACGCGGTCCATGGTCCGCTCCTGTCCCTGCACGACGACGATCACAAGCGTCAACATCAAGATGAGATGCACAAGCGTAATGGACGCGACGACCTTGAAACGAAAGGTCTGGTAGTAGCGTAAGGGCTTCATGGGGAAGCCGGCGCCGCGCAGGGATTCAAGAGGCGCGGGATGTTCGCGTATTCGCGGGGGGTGGCGATGGCAAACCCGGCCGGTATGCGCATGCGCTGCAAAATCGCGCGCCCGGCGGCGCTTTTGGTGAGCCCGATGAGCGCCGCTTGCAGGGCATGGACCGTCGCCGGCGGGAGATTGTCGCGCACTGCGATCGGCATCTCGGGCCCCGGCTTGGTACGCGCCAATATGCGCACCTTAGCGCGTATCGCCGCCGGCTCCTGATCGAGCGACCACGGCCACGTCCCCCCGAGATCCACAAGACCGCGCGCCACCGCCAAAATGACCGAATCTTGGCTACGCAGGTAGACAGGCCGCATCTCGGTGTCCACGATCACCCCGTGCGACCGCAGATATTCCTTCACCATCAAGGTGGCGGCAAAGGCATCCGGGTCGGGGAACGCGATCGTACGGCCCGCCAGGTTGCGCGGGTCAAGCGGTCCGATGTGGCGTCCCCGGCGGGTGATGAGCAAACCGATGAAGGGCACCCCCTTGATGCGCGCGACCGCGCGATAACCGTGTAAGCGGCGATAGAGATAGGGGTTCAAGAACACGACGTCATAGCGCCCCTTCTCGGCCCGCGCCATGAATCTGCGGAAATCGGGGGCGGTGGCAAACACGATCGGACGGTGCAGGGCCTTGGCCAGACGCGCGCACAAGGGAATGAAAAGCCGCGCCAAGGCCACCGGACTTTGTAAAGGCAAAACCCCAAAGCGTAACGGCCGAAGGCCAGCCGTGGCCCCGACAGGCCCCCCGAGGAGCCCCAGCACAACACAGCACCACAAGATCGGGCGACCCATGCCCGTCATCCTACACCTGCGGCGCCCGATAAAATCCCTCGTCTGCAGATTCATGCCGCGCGCCGCCCGATACCGTGCGCGATCGTGGCCACTCACGGCATCCATAAAAAAAATGGGGAGGGTCGCCCCTCCCCCAGTCCGACAACTCTAGGAGAACTCGTGGAATGCCCCGTTAGTGGAGCAGGCGCACGCCAAACGGCACGCTCAGCATGACGCTCACGGCATTGTCGGCGGGCAACGTGCTGTTGTTGTACGTCGTATGGTCGAACTCCACGTAATAGCGCACCCCCTTGCGCGCCAGATAGACGCCGACCAGGCTTTCCTGATCGAGACTCACGGCACTTGCGCCACCGAACTCCGGACCATGGTTATAGGTCACGGGAACGCCCCCGACCGGCACCGTCGAGCTATAGGTCACCGGATCAAGGTTCTCGGTGTTGAAGGTGCTGTAACGAAACACCCCCATGTACTTTTTGACCGGATGGAACCCGGCGGCCGCAAACCACCCGCGCGCCGTGCCGTTCCCTTGAGCGGCCGGCTGCCCACT
>JAJYPQ010000374.1 GCA_021795255.1 Pseudomonadota bacterium | reverse complement strand
CCGAATCCGGCCCTGCGCCAGGGCCTCCAGCACCATGTCGGACCAGGGGACTGCGGGCGGGACCGTGTGGCACGGAGGGGATATTTCCCCCCCCCCCCCCCCGCGCGCGCACGGGCATGCGCAAAGGTGAGGTAGCCTCCGAAGTGGCTATCTTGGGTCGCAGCGTGCCCGTGTCGCCTTTCGTTTTTGACATACTCACCCCTCCCACACCTGAGATCTTGTAATTACAGAATAGATGAGAGTGAGCGTAATGTCAGAGGTAGCCCACAAGCCGTTCGGACTTGGCTCAGGAGGCTATCGGGCGCAACGATTCCGTCAGAAACTCCACATCGGCGACCGACAAATTGGGCGAGCGTCGGAATGCCGTAATCAGCCTGTCACACAGGTCGGCCGTCGCCATTCCCAGAATCCAATCCGTGTGGTTCATCAATTCTTCTACGACGCTTTCCGTGTCGTAGATCCAAGTTCGACTGCCATCGACATAGGAGTCGTGATCCATAAAGCCATGCGCCGCAGCGGACATAGCGACTTGGCATTGCAAGAGTTTTGGCCGGCTCTGGATGAAGTGACTGACGCTGCTATTGATGACGCATGCTCTCGTTTCGTCGGCACCCACATGAAGCACGATATAGCGCTTTTCGTGGAGATCGCCATCATCCATCCGGCGGGTGAGTTTTATGACACGACCGACAACGATCTGGCGGCATATAGAACTCCGCTTGATGTCAGTCGGAAAGCTGTCGCCAAGCGTCACAGCGATTCAATATGTAACGTCATGTATGAAGGTGATCGAGAATCTCCGCCGCGTTCTCGAGTGTTTCGGCGATCTCGTTAACGGACATTGGGCCTTGGCCCACATCGTCTTCGGAAGCTGCCTTCCAAGCCTTTTTCCATGCAGAATCGTGACTCAACTGCGTGCGTTCCCCAAAATCCATATGGCCATAACGCGCAATGGCCTCATCAAGGCAGCCAATATCGGCGGCTGACAGTTGCGACATGTCTGGAGCACGCAGACACTTCACGCAATGATCCTGCGTTACTTGCACGACGTCCTGAGTGATGGCCAAAAAGCTTGGATGCAGCCATCCGGACTGATCGCCCCGCGCAGCCTTCAGTAGGTTGTAGGTGTTGGACGCCACTGGGCCATACTGCATGGCCACATATTCATCGCCGCTCGCCAGGAATCCATACTCGGCGAGGTGCAGCTTGTCGGCAAAATACCGAATTTTAAGTACTTCATGGATAGTCGGTCTGGCGAGCCGGGAGGCGATATACAAAATTGACTCGACGGCTTTTTGCGGGGAAAACGCGATTTCCTTCGCCATTACCGTGTGCCCTGATGGGAACGAGTGATGGTATGAACCATAAGCGTAATTATAGATTAAATCCCTGTACGATTGCCAGTAACCCAGAGTTCGCGCATCTTCACCTCCCCGGCTCGCTACAGGCCAATCCTTACCGCCGGCGCGGGTACCTCCTCGCGCGGCATAGCCGCGGCCACGGCCTCCAGCTGGGCGACCGGAATGATCTCTTGGAGCTTACGGCGATCTACGGCAGGAACACCGCACTCCTCCATCAGAGGCACAACGTGCGCGGCCATGCGCCGCCAGGTGTCGCCCACAAGCCGTGCGACCTCGCGTGGATCACGGCCCAACTTCTGGCCGACCGCTGCGGCAAAATTTGGCGACAGCGCCTGGTGGGGGCGTTCAATTCCGCACAGGCGGATTGCAATCGGCCATATCCGCGGTCGATCCGATGGTCCCTTATTATCGAGCCCCGTCAGGGTACACAGTCTGATCCGAAACGCCCAGAAAATCTCCGACGCCATCATCAACGATGCGGCCCGACAAGCAATTCTACCAACTATCAGGCCACCCCGGTCGGCGCCACACCCAGCTCCTGATTGGACTCTTCTTCCTCGAAGGCTGCTATCCGTGTATCCAGGTGCTCGCGCCATTCGAGCGCGGCAGCCCGCAACACAGGCTGCAGGGCCTCCATGATGCGCAATGTCCGCCGGTCCACTGCGACGCCAGGGCCGCTGGCGGCGACGATAGGATCCGCCTCGGTACCTTGAGGGCCTTTGCCGTTCTTGGGGACGGCCCATGCCGCGAATGCACGCGCCATCATGTTCTGCGGCGCAGCCCATTCCGGATTCTGGCGGTCTTCCGCGCGTAAGGCCTCCTCGTAGACTTGAGTCCGGACTACCCACCCGTCCTCTCGCGCGCGCCAGCGCAGCGCCACGACGGAGCGCAGCCACTGGTGCGCCAGATCACCCTCCTCCTCGCGCAGGTCCCCATAAGGCCGACGACTCTTCGTAAGGGTCGGCAATCCCTCGAAGCGGAAACACAGGATCGCCGGGGGTAACAGGTTGAGCCGCTCATGGCGGTAGCCTGAGCCCAGGTAGCGAGGCAACGCCGCCGACAACAGCGGAGAGTCCGTGCCTGAGTGGCGAACGCCGTGCAGAAGATCACCAAGCATGTGATCGAGCGCCTGACTGAAAGCATAAGCGAACGCGAGCTGGTCGGGAGGACCTTCCAGGACGATCATGCGCCGTCTGACATCATACGCTCCGCGCCCTCGAGGTGATTCTCTGCCTCCAGAGCGCAATTCGAGTCCGGCGCGACCGTAGAGCCCCGCGAAATCCGCGGGCACTCCGATCCTATCCATAACGACGGCTGAGGCGGCGACGGCGCTCTCCAAGGACGCGTGTAGCCCGCCTGCGCCACCTACGAAAATAGCGGCGCGGAACCCGGATAAGGCGAGGAGTTGGCATGCTTCACCCATAACTTGATTACGTGCATTGGTATACTGTTCAGTATAACACGCCTATGATAGACCTATTCCGACGGCCCAGGAGAACGTCATGCTTGCTGTCAAACCTGAGTGGACATTCTATGATCGCGGGATCAGTGAAACTCTTCCCCGCGGGCTCTGCTTCATCAGCAGTCCCCATACGCCCGGCACTCCGCACGAATGCCATCTCGACACCCTCTCCCACGCGCTGCGCACCGCTTCGGATTCCCGTCTCGTGCCGGTCATGCTGGGCAACCTGTTCCAGTCGCCGCACGCGGCAACGCCCGCCCTCTTCTCGAGCCTCTTCCGAGCCTTCCGCCGATCGCTCTACCGGCCGATCGCAAATCTGGGCAGCCAGGACAAGCGCGGGGCCCTGTTGACGCCAGATTGCGCCCTTTGGGTCCTCGCCGAGTCTGGCGCGGTCAGTGTCACGCACGATGCCAGGACACAGACCCTCCTGATCGACCTCGAGGACGGCCCCATGGCGCTTTACGCCGTACCCAACGGACAGAATGTGCCGGAGGCCGTCGAAAGCCTGTGCCCGCCCGAAAGAACCGTGGTCATTACCCACGAGGATCTCGATTTCGGCGAGATGCGCCCTGGCGCCAGGGCGCTCCACGAGGTCCGGGGGGCCTCCCTGCTGGTTAATGGATACCTACGCGACACCCTGGGACCGCAGGTCCACGGAGGGACAGTTTGCGTGAGCCTCGGTGGCACCCTCCATCAGGCGGGCGGCCCCTTGGTCCATGAGCCGGCCGTGTGGACCTGGCGGCCCGGCCAGCGGATGCCGGAGCGCCACCGGCTGCGCCATTTGCCGGCAGCACCTGCGTTCGCGCTCACGGCTGTCTCGGAAGAGGAATTGGAGATCGGAATGGCTGAGGATGGCGCTCAGGATGCTATTTATGAATCACCTGTCATGGACTTTCCGGAGCAGGACGCCCTTCCGGAAAGTGATGGACCATCGCCGTAACGTGACGCGTGGTCACGCTGCCTCGGTCCCGCACCGCTTAGTGCCGGTCCAACACAACGCGGCGGGGTCTCCCTGAGCTTCTGCGCCTGGCTGCGTCTTCGAGTTCGGGCCGCGCCGCCTGGGCCTGCGCCTCCTGCGTCCATTCGCGTAGCGCTGCGAATGTCCAGCGACGCGAGGCGCCCAGACGCACGGGCTGCGGGAGCTTGCCTTGGGCGACCATGGCATCCACATGACGCACACTGATCCCCATGAGCGCTGCGACTTCGCGAATGCTGAGAAGCGAGATCTCCCGATCACGTTCACGCTCTGCTGCCCGCACGGCCAGTTCCTCCAGACGCGCCTGGATCTCCTGAATCGCGGCCCGCATCGACACAAGGGTCGCCTGCGCGCGCTCCAGGGCTTCGCTCATCACATCGTGATCCGCCGCTGCCCTTCCTACCGTGGAGCTTCGCTTCTGGCAAGCGGTTTTACGCTCTTTAGCATCGGTCCCGCGGGATATGATCGTCTCACTCGTTCGCATGGCTTTTATGTGCGTGGTATACGGTACTTAATACTATACGTTTTCGCACCGCGTTATGCAATGAGGGCACAATATAGGATAATCGAGGGGCGCAGGGTCGTGCAGAGAATGGCGCGGCGCACTGCAACTGGTCTTCTGAGCCGCCCAATAGACGATCCAATCTGGCTATCATTTCGACTTAGGTCTTGGGATATTTTTGGGAGAGACGCTCCTTAAATCCGTGCAGTACAGCCGCATAGCTGGAGGTGCCCTTCCCTATGAAATCAGGCAGATACACGCACAGCGTTGCACGCTATACAGGTCCTGCCGCGAATGGGGTTCAGGTGGTCGGAGGTTCAAATCCTCTCGCCCCGACCAACATCCCCTATATAATCAAGTAGTTCCAACACACTTTCCCGCAGCCTTCGGTTTCAACAAAACGAGTGC
>JAJYPQ010000373.1 GCA_021795255.1 Pseudomonadota bacterium | reverse complement strand
ATGCTGGCAGGCCCTTGCGGATTGCGATTGCCGGAAAGCACCGCAATATCGATTTGCTCGATCGTATCGAAGGCCGGCGCCACCGCCTCCGCCAGCACTGAAGAAAACGCCAACACTGACCCCCCACCAGACACGAGGGCTACGCCCCCCTCGACGGCACGCTGGGACAGATCCCGGATCCCCAAGATGTAGGACCTCTCGTCGGCCATGTCGACATAGTATACGCCGCGACGCGCGCAGCGTTCGGCGACGGCATAATCGCGCCAATGGAAGGGGCCACAGGTATTTACGACCGCGAATACGCCATCCAAAGCGGCATTGAGCGACGCCACGCGTTGGGGTTCAACGGCTACGAACGCGACCCCGACCTCGGAGGCCACCGCCTGACCCCGGCGGACGTCCCGACCCCCTATGAGACACTCCACGGCCGGATCCTGCGCCAGGATTTCCGCAATCCGCCGGCCACATGTGCCATAGCCACCCAGAACAAGAACTTTTTTCGTCATGCGCCAAGAATAGAGGGTAAAAGGCTATCGACTCAAGACCAGGCGTTTTCGGGAACGCCCTTAGCCCTATCTCGGGGCCAAACCGGGCGCCTTTTGGGCTGGTCCTTTGGCGGCAAGCCCGCTAGGATGGCCGCTTTGAGCAGTCAGCCGAACAAACCGGGACCCAAGGCCCAGATCGGGTTTTTTCGAGAGCGGACGAACGGTTGTCCCCTTACGACATATGAGGGCTGTCTATGGTCACAGAAGCGGAATACGAGAGCCTCGCCCACGAGACCCTCACGCACATCGAACAGGCCATCGAAGCCAGCGGGGCCGAGATCGAATTCGAAACCGAAGACGAGATATTGACGCTGGAGTTTCCGGACGGCTCGCGCATCATCATCAACAAGCAGCGGCCCCTGAAACAGATATGGGTGGCGGCCCGAAGCGGCGGCTTCCACTATCAATACGACCCGGCCTGTAAACGGTGGGTCCGGGCCGGCGGCCAAGAGCTGATCGCAGACCTCGAGGACTTCGCCGGCCAACAGCTCAAAACGCCGGTTCGTCTCCGCTAAGCTACTCCCACGTCTCGTCGCGTCTATGGACAATAGTCCCTCGTTGCTCGCATTTAGGGCACTCGACGAGGGTCACGTCGTCTTCTAGGAGTTTGACCTCGTCGTGGTAGCAAAAACTGCAGCGCGGGGTCTTGCCCTCCTCGATCCATGTACTCCCGATGGAATGGCAATTGTCGCAGCGAAACAAGCGCAAATAAGGGCTTAGACGCCGTCCGCGCCCAACCGCGAGGTCGTTCTCCTCGTACCGACACCCGAAACACCGAAAATCGGCCTTATGGCCCATGCGATCCCTTAGTCTGGAAAAATCAAGGCCGCCACGTCACGATAATGCTTCACATAATGGACGACAAGGCCCTTGCGGACATTGTCCGGCAACTCCTCGAAATCGTTGCGGTTGGAATCCGGCATGACGATCTCCGGAATACGGACACGGCGGGCGGCAATGATCTTTTCGCGAATGCCTCCGACCGGCAACACGTAGCCTGTAAGGGTAATCTCGCCGGTCATGGCCAAGGGGCGCGCGACGCGCTTGCCCCGCGCAAGCGACAAAAGCGCGCTCGCGATCGTGATGCCGGCGCTCGGACCGTCCTTCGGAATGGCCCCGGCGGGGACATGCAAATGCAATGAGGCCTTATCAAAGAAATCCTCCGGGCAAGAGTATTGCTTGCAGTGCGAGGACACGTAGCTATAGGCAATCTCCGCCGATTCACGCATGACATCGCCCAGTTGGCCCGTCAATTTAAAGCCGCGGCTGGCTCGGTGGACACGGGTCGCCTCGATATCGAGTATCGCACCCCCCATGGGCGTCCACGCCAAGCCGGTGATGACGCCTACGCCGCGTAGGGGCTTTATCGGCTGGAATACCGGCCGATCAAGATAGGCCTCAAGATTGCGCGGCCCGACCTTAATGGGCGGCTCTTTCCCGTTGATCATGGCGACGACCGCCTTGCGCGCAATGGATCCGAGCTTCTTTTCGAGATTGCGGACTCCGGCCTCGCGCGCATAGCCCTCGATGATCTCTCGGATAGCCTGATCTTCGATACGCAACTGCCCACGCTTCAGCCCGACCTTGCGCATCTGCTTTGGTAAGAGATGGTGTTTGGCGATGGCGAGTTTCTCGCTTGTGATGTAGCCCGCCAGGCGGATGACCTCCATCCGATCCAGAAGCGGGCGCGGTATGGTATCGAGCTGGTTGGCCGTGCACACGAACAAGACCTTCGAGAGGTCGAACCGCAGATCGAGATAATGATCCAAGAAATCCACGTTCTGCTCGGGATCCAGGACCTCGAGTAATGCCGAGGCCGGATTGCCCTGGAAAGAAGACCCGATCTTATCAATCTCGTCTAGCATGATGATCGGATTCGCGACCCCGACCTCGCGTATGGCCTGTATGAACTTGCCCGGCATGGCCCCTATGTAGGTACGCCTGTGGCCCTTGATCTCCGCCTCGTCGCGCATCCCCCCCACAGAAAAGCGGTAGAACTTGCGGCCGAGCGCGGTGGCGATAGAGCGGCCGATCGAGGTCTTTCCGACGCCGGGCGGCCCCACCAAGAGGAGGATCGAGCCCGCCACCTCGCCCTTCATGGCCCCCACGGCCAGGAACTCGATGATGCGGTCTTTCACGTCGTCTAGGCTGTCATGGTCCTGATCAAGCACCGCGCGCGCCTGCTTTAGGTCGATCTTGTCGCTCGAATATTGGCCCCATGGCAAGAGCGTGAGCCAATCGAGATAGTTCCTGGTCACGGCGTACTCGGGAGAACCCATCTCGAGCACCGCCATCTTCTGGAGCTCCTCATCGACCCGCTTCGCGGCTTTGGGGGGCAGGACGAGCGGCCCCAAACGCGCGCGAAACACCTCTATTTCCGCGGTCCTATCGTCCTTGGCGATGCCCAGCTCCTTTTGGATGGCCTTCAGTTGCTCGCGCAAAAAGAACTGCCGTTGCTGTTCGTTGATCTTCTCTTCGACGCGCTCGCTGATGCGGGCCTGGGTCTTGGCAATCTCGACTTCCTTCTTCAACAGCAGCAGAACCTTTTCCAGGCGCGGCTCGAGATCGGTCGTCTTCAGGACGTCTTGCAATTCCTCCTTGCTGGCGGTGGTCAGGCTGGCCGCGAAATCTCCGAGCCGTGAGGGTTCATCTGGACCAAAGCGCGTCAAAAAGAACTTGAGCTCTTCGCCGTAAAGGGGATTCAGCGGCAAAAGCTCCTTTATGGTGTTAATGATGGCCACGGAATAGGCCTTGGAATCGTGCGTTTCCCGGGCCTCAACTTCCGGGAAATACCGCGCCCGGACCGCGAAAGGCCGGTCCTCGCTCAACCATTGCTCGATCTGGAAGCGCTGCAGACCTTCGACGAACACCTGCAGCGTATCACCGTTTTGCACCACCTTATGGATGCGGCAGGCGGTCCCCATGGTGTAGAAATCCCGGCTAGCCACCTCAGTCGCCTTATCCTTGCAGACGAGCACGAGGCCCACAATCTTATGGGGGGTTCCCATGGCCAGCTCCACCGTCCTAAACCAGGGCTCGCGTTCCAAGACGAGCGGGATGGCTTGGGCCGGGAAAAACGGGCGATTGGTGATAGGGAGAATATGGACGGTCGTCGGCAGAACGTCTCCGGCCCGCGCTAAAGCGCTGCTGGGCGTGTTATCGAGGGCTTGCGCCGCTTCAGATTCGCTGGTCGTCATGAGATCGCATCTAGTGTCAGGGATGGGCTTTTAATGGGGCCGTGCCTGCTGGCTTCAAGGGCACGCCCATTGTGCCAGACTAAAGAGGGCCGCGCATGTGGCGTGACGCGCCCCCGATATCGCCAGGCGCTACAGGCCCTAGCAAAGAAAGCCTCCGGGCCTTATGATTTTCTCTGGCAATTGCGGGAACAAGGCCATGAAGAGACTTTGGCTGGTGATAAACCTTCTCCTACTCGGCGGATGCGCGAGTCGAATACCCCAAGAATTGCGCCAACCACATATCTCCCACGCCACCGTCATGGCGGCCCGCGCTCACCTGGTCCCGCTTGGTCTGCGGGTACGGTGGGGTGGGGTCATAGCCAAGGTCACCAATGCGCCGAAAGCGACCTGGGTGCAGATCATCGCCAAGCCCCTGCGTCACGACGGCCGACCGCGCCGCACCTCCGAAAGCGGCGGCCGTTTCTTGGCACGGGTCCCCGGATTTCTGGATCCTGACGTCTACGCGCCCGGCCGCAAGATGACTGTGGTCGGCATCTTTTCGGGCTATGAAAAGGACCCGATCGGAAACTATTTGTATAATTTCCCGGTCGTGCGGACGCTCTCGACCTACCTATGGCGACCGCGCCCGGTCAGACGTTATGGCTACGGCAGTGCTTGGCCCTGGGGCTGGGGTGTGGGTTTCGGACCCGACTTTGGCTGGGGCTGGGAAGGGGACGACGACGACGGACCGGGCTTTGGGCCCTAGCGCATCCCTCGGAGGATTATGATATGCCGCGTTTCGCTCATAACAGGCGCTCGGCCACGTTTATCGCAGTCCTTCTACTCACGCTCACCGGATGCGCCGTACACCCCCGGCCGCGCGCCCGCCGTGTGGAGACCCGCCTCACACCTCAGGATGTGCTTGCCCATCCGCGGGCAAGCCAAGGGGCGCGTGTACGCTGGGGCGGTATGGTCATTGATGATAACGTAGGA
>JAJYPQ010000372.1 GCA_021795255.1 Pseudomonadota bacterium | reverse complement strand
ATCGTTGTCGATCCGCCGATAGATGCGCTTCACCGGGCCTTGGTGAAGTAGCCTGCCCAGCCCCTCAGCATCGGATTTAAGTGTTCTATGCGGCTTTGGACATCCATCGCATTCCATCGTGACGTCGTGGCATCATGGATTTCCCGGACGAGGCGCTTGACTGATTTCTTTGACGGCTGCGTGCCCCAGTAGGGGCGGCCGTCACGACCGTGGAAACGCCCTACGGTGTACCCGAGGAAGTCGAACGTGTCGTCTGGCAGCTTCACCAGGCGCGTCTTTTTCTCGTTCACCGTAAGTCCAAGCTTAGTCATCAGTCGGCGCATCGTCTCCATCGCCGCTTCCCCCTGGCCCGGCTGACACAGGATCACAAAGTCATCGGCGTAGTTCACCACTTCCGCCTGATGTCTGCGTGCGTGCCCGCCCCTGTACCATGCCAGCATGAAGCGCCGGAAGTAGAGGTTGGCCAGCAAAGGCGAGATGATGCCGCCTTGCGGGGTCCCACGGTGGCGATCCTTGGCTTGCGTCGATCTGCGCTCGCCTTGTGGTGAACGCTCCACGACGGGCGTATTCAGCCAGTCGCGGATGACCGTAAGCACCGTGCCGTCGGCGATGCGCCGCGCGACACAGCGCATGAGGTCGCCGTGGGGAATGGTGTTGAAGTAGTCGGACAGATCCGCGTCGATGACGTCGCGGGCCCCTCTGTCGGCGATGCCGAAGTGGGTGCGCCGCAGCGCCATCTTGGCGTCAACGCCGGTACGAAAGCCGTACTGCCAGGGAAACAGGTCCGCTTCGAAGATCGGGCCTATCACCAGCAATACCGCCATCTGCGCCACCCGGTCCCGGATGCACGGGATGCCTAAGGGGCGCATTCCTCCATTGGCTTTGGGAATCCATACGCGCAGCAGGGGCCGGGGGCGATTGCCGCGCAAATTACTCAGGTCAGCAACCGCATCCGCGGGCTGCTCACGCAGATCCATCCGGCCCTGGAACGGGTGCTGGGGCCGCGGCTCGATCACCCCGCCGTGTGCGCTCTGCTGCAGAAATATCCCTCGCCGGCCGCGTTGTCCGCAGTGGGTGAAAAGCGTCTGGCAGGGTATTTGGCAAAGCTTGCCCCGCGACTCGCGAAGACCCTAGCCGCCGAGATTCATCGGGCCTTGCGCGAACAGACGGTGGTGGTGCCGGGCACACAGGCCGTGGGCTTGGTGTTGCCCAAACTGGGCGCTCAGCTTGCCGCGTTGCGACGCCAGCGCGAAGAGCTCGCGGCGGAAGTGGAGCAGCGGGTCCAGGCACACCCTCTTTCCCCGGTCCTGATGAGCATGCCCGGAGTCGGCATCAGGACCACGGCACGACTCCTGACGGAGGTCACCAGTCGACCCTTCGTCTCGGCCGCCCATCTGGCGGCCTATGCCGGCCTGGCCCCTGTCACCCGTCGCTCCGGCAGCTCCATTCGGGGCGAGCATCCCTCCCGGCGAGGCAACAAGATCTTGAAACGGACGATGTTCCTGTCGGCCTTCGCGGCCCTGCGCGATCCCGTCTCCCGAGCTTACTACGACCGCAAGATCAGTCAGAGCAAGCGGCACAATCAGGCGCTCATTGCGCTGGCCCGTCGGCGCAGCGACGTCCTGTATGCGATGTTGCGTGACGGCGCTTTTTATCATGCGGCGTCTCCCGCTAACGCTTGACAAAGGACATAGGGGCACCCCCCTTTCGGCAGGTCTGCGCCCTCACTTACGCGCAGCGCGCAACACCGGACGGAGACGCTCTTCTCAGGCACGCCCATCCGCGTCCCGATAACATAGGCGATCGACACGCAAGGGCACGCACATTGTGCAGGCGCCGGCGGTGCGTAGGCGGGATGAGTACTCGCCCTTGTGCCGCCGTCGGCCACGCGCAACGGGACGCAGCCCCCCGCACTTGCCGCCCTTGCCCTGCGGCCCCGTCATAACTGGCCGCAGACGTACTCGGCGCCAGAGGTAACGGCCTCGGTTGCACCATTACGCCCTCGGCAATCGTACACATCACCATTTCCAAAAAACATGCACTTTCGTCACCGATTCAGCGGATCACCGACAAGAGCTCGACCGGCATGGCCACTCTGCGCGCCTCGACCGACCCCGCGCGTCTGTCCGCAACAGGGTACGGGTACTTCATTGCGCCTGGACCTGTATAATGTCCCCTATCGTCTGCAGTGTGTGCTGTCAGGTACGGCCCCATGGGCATTCCTTAAGGCTCGGCAGGGCCGAGACTATAGATGGATGCGCACACGAAGACTGTTGCGCAGGTCGCCACAGATGATCCATGGCGATCAGGGCAGCTGGCTTTTCGTCACGACGCGCAAACAGTTCTCCTGTTATGATGAGAACCAAGCGGGGCGCTAAGATGGAGACTATTCATAGACGCATGACACCGGCTGATGCACTTGTACTTTTCGGTGTGACCGGTGATCTCGTCCACAAAATGATTTTTCCTGCGCTTTATGCGATGGCCAGGCACGGCGCACTTCATGTGCCAGTGGTCGGCGTCGCAGGCTCCCCGTTAAGCGTGGCGCAGTTGCGTAAACGCGCGAAGGATAGCATCAAGCAAGCGGGAAAGATTGATGATCGTCATGCCCTCGATCACCTGCTTTCCCTGCTCCGATATGTGGGTGGCGATTATAACGATCCTGGGACTTTTAAAGCCGTGCAACAGGCACTGGCTGATGCCCGGCGCCCGGTCCACTACCTCGCCATTCCACCGGTGCTGTTTCCCAAGGTGATCGAGGGACTTGGTTCTGCCGGGCTGGCCGATCAGGCGCGCGTTATCATTGAAAAACCATTCGGCCGCGATCTGGCCTCCGCACGGGAACTCAACCGTATAGCGGAATCTGTGTTTCCACAAGAATCTATTTTCCGGATCGATCACTATCTCGGAAAAGAAGCGATCATGAATATCCTCTA
Source organism: Pseudomonadota bacterium (assembly GCA_021795255.1). The sequence continues at coordinate 1,781 of JAJYPQ010000372.1, read as the reverse complement.
TTTTCGCTTCGCCAATTCCTTTTTGGAGCCCATCTGGAACCGTAATCACGTGGCCAGCGTACAGATCACTTTGGCCGAGGATTTTGGTGTCAAGGATCGCGGCGCTTTTTACGAAAGCGCGGGTTGCCTGCGTGACGTCATTCAGAACCATTTATTCCAAATCGTGGCACTGTTGGCCATGGAACCACCGGCCTATCAGGGCTTCTGGGCAGTGCACACTGAAAAGACAAAGGTATTTCATGCCATGCGCCCGCTGCAATCGGATGACGTGGTGCGCGGTCAGTACGCCGGCTACCGCAAAGAGTCAGGTGTGGCAAAGAACTCGGACGTCGAGACATTCTGCGCCTTGCGGTTGTTTATTGATTCGTGGCGCTGGCAAGGCGTGCCGTGGTACCTGCGTTCCGGGAAATGCCTGGCCGCAACAGCGGCTGAGGTTCTGGTGGAACTCAAACCGCCGCCGCAAAGACTTTTTGACGACTCTGCGCCGGTAAACGGGCTGGCTAATTACCTGCGCTTTCGCCTCTCTCCCAACTCCGCCATTGCGCTCGCAGTGCGCGTCAAGCGCGCGGGCAAGGAATTTGTCGGGGATCAGCGCGAACTCTACCTGCTGAATGAACAACCAGGAGGGGAAGCACCCTACGAGCGGCTATTGAGTGACGCCATGACGGGCAATAGCGCATTGTTCACGGGTCAGGAGGCGGTTGAGGCCGCTTGGGCGGTAGTGGATCCCGTGCTGGAGGTGCACGATCGCGCACACATCTATAAGCCAGGCAGCTGGGGGCCCAAAGAGGCTGATGCACTGATCGCCGGACATGGAAGCTGGCACAATCCGAGGTCTACGGGGGCGTAAGCAGCCAGTCAGCGGCGTTATACCGCGGGTTTTGGTAGTGTGCGGGCTTATGTGCAAATTCTTGGACTGCGGAAGCGGTCATGGTATGAGGGAGATTGTGAAGATCAACCCTGTGTTCTGTAGGAGGGACCATACCCATGACCGTAAGAAAGCATAGCGCCAACCCGATGGACCTCAAAGCCCTCGTGGCGCGGAAGACCGGGATCTCATGAAGTCGTTGATGAAAGAGGCGCTCCAGGAGGTTCTGGAGGCGGAAATGACCGAGCAGCTGGGGGCCGGCCCCCACGAACGCCAAGAGGGCCGCCAAGGCTACCGGGCGGGCCATTATGAACGCGGCCTGGTGACCCGCATTGGGAAGCTCGAACTGCGGGTACCGCGGGACCGCCAGGGCCAGTTCCAGACCGCATTGTTTGAGCGCTACGAGCGCAGCGAGAAGGCCTTCGTGGCAGCCCTCGCGGAGATGTACGTGCAGGGCGTGTCCACCCGCAAGGTCAAGGCCATCACAGAAGAGCTCTGCGGGCACAGTTTCTCGGCCTCCAGCATTAGTGCCATCAATAAGGGGCTCGATGAGGCCCTGACCGCCTTTGCCGAGCGCCGTCTCGACGAACCCTATCCTTACCTCATCCTCGATGCCCGCTACGAAAAGGTCCGGGAAGGGGGTGTCATCCGCTCTCAGGCGGTCTTGATCGCGATCGGGATCCACCAGGGCGGTCGGCGGGAGGTGCTCGCGGTGGATGTGGCGAGTCGCGAGAGCCAGTCGAGCTGGAAGGACTTCCTACTGCGTCTGAAGGACCGGGGTCTGCACGGCGTCGAGTTCGTCGTCTCTGACGGTCATGCGGGGCTCAAAAAAGCCATCACCGAGGTGTTGACCGAGAGCGCCTGGCAACGGTGCTATGTCCACCTCCTTCGCAATGCGCTGGATTACCTGCCC
>JAJYPQ010000371.1 GCA_021795255.1 Pseudomonadota bacterium | reverse complement strand
CTTAAGACCGCGCGCCATGACCGCCAAACGATCGCTTTCCTTTACGCGCAACTCCTCGGCCCCGTGGAGGATCGTGGTGCCCTGGGCACAGGCCGCGGCGATAAAAATGGCCGGAAACTCGTCGATCGCCAAAGGTACGAGTTCGGGGGGGATTACCACCCCGTGCAAGGGCTTTGCGCTCACGACAAGATCCGCGACCCGCTCACCGCTCACGACCGTCTCATTTTCGGCCTCGATGTTGGCGCCCATCGCGCGCAGGATGGCAATCACCCCACTGCGCGTCGGATTCATGCCCACGCGCTTTAGCACAAGGCGCGACCCCGGAACGATGCTCGCTGCCACCAAAAAGAAGGTGGCCGACGAGAGATCGGCCGGCACCTCCCAGGCACCCGGCCTAAGCGGGCCCCCGCCCCCTACGACCGAGATCGCCGCCCCATCCCGGGCGACCGGGTAGCCAAAGCCTTGCAACATGCGTTCGGTATGGTCGCGGCTCGGTGCCGGCTCGACCACGGTCGTTCGCCCCTCGGCGTAGAGCCCGGCCAAGAGGATCGCGGATTTGACCTGGGCGCTCGCGACCGGGAGCACATAGCGTATGGCGTGCAGCGGCAGGCCGCCTGTGATCTCGAGCGGCGGTCGGCCCTCGCGTCCGGTCTTGATGATTGCCCCCATAAGGCGCAGCGGGCCTGCTACCCGCTCCATGGGCCTTTTCATGAGCGACTCATCGCCCACAAGGCGCGTGGCAAAGCCTTGGGCGCACAAAAGCCCGGCCAAAAGTCGCATGCTCGTTCCCGAGTTCCCAAGGTCCAAGGGCCCAGCCGGGGCCTTTAGGCCGTGGAGCCCGACTCCGTTTACGATAAGGCGCCCCTGGTCCGGCCCTTCGATCGCCACGCCGAGCGCGCGAAACGCGTTCACCGTGCCAAGCACGTCCTCACCCTCCAAAAGACCCGTCAAGACGCTTTGACCTTCGGCCAAGGCCGACAGGATCACGGCCCGGTGGGAGATCGACTTGTCGCCTGCGACCTTCATGGTCCCTTTAAGTGGGCCGCCGGCCTTTACGATGTAATCAATGCTCGCCACGATCGGTCTCTCGAATCAGGGTCTCGCGAAAATCCCGCGCCTTGGCAAACTGGGCTTGCAAGATCGCAAAATCGCCCGCCGCCAAGGCCCGGCCGTAAGCGGCCAGCCGCTCGCCGTAGTCGGCCAACACCGAGCCCAGGATCGCGGCGTTCGCCTGGCAAATGTCGCGCCACATCACAGGGTCGCTGCCCGCAATGCGCAAAAAATCCCGGAGGCCCGCCCCGACAAAAGGATAGAGGTCATGGTCCTCGGCTTCCTCCGCCAAGAGATCGGCGCAGGCAAAGGCCAGGAGGTGCGGCAAGTGGCTCGTATAGGCCACCATGCGGTCGTGGACATCGGCGTGCGCCAAAAAGACATAGGCGCCGGCCGCCTCCCACATCGCGCGCACCACCGCGACGGCCTCCGGTTCGCAGCCCTCGCCGGGCGTCAAAACCACCACCCGTTTCACAAAGAGCGCGGCGCGCGCGGCCAAAGGCCCCGAACGCTCGGCGCCTGCGATCGGGTGGCCCGGGACGAAGCGGCGCAAACCAAGTTCAGCCGCCGTCCGCGCCACGGGACCTTTCACGCTGCCCATGTCGGTCATGACGGTGCGCGCTGACAGAAGTGGTCGAAGCCGCGAAAGCAGATCGGGCATGGCGCCGACCGGGGTCGCCAACACCACGATATCGGCCGCATCCGGTCCTAACTCCGATGCCCCCCGGTCTATCCATCCCCGCTCGATCGCGAATGCCAAAGACTCGGGGTTCTCGTCGATACCGACGATGGCCTGGGCAAAATCGACAGCGCGCAAGGCCGCGGCGAGCGAGGCCCCCATAAGCCCGATTCCGACTATAGCGACACTAGGTTTCACAGACGGGGTCCATAAGCGCACCGAGTTCGCGCAGCAGGCGTGCGTTCTCTTGTGGCCGCCCGACCGTCACCCGCAAGTGATGCGGCATTCCGTAGGGCCGAAGGGGCCGCACGATCACCCCTTTTTGCAACAGCGCTTGATAAAGACGCGGGGCATCGCCCACTTGAAGACATAGGAAATTACCGACTGAAGGCAAGGCCGCAAGGCCCAATTGGCCAAGGGCCGCGCGCAGACTCTCGCGTTGCGCGGCATTGACCGCCGCCATCTCTGCGACGTAGGCCTCATCGCCCAAGGCCGCGATTCCCGCGGCCTGCGCTACCGCGTTCGTATTGAAGGGCTGGCGAAGGCGATTCATCAATTCCGCGAGCGCGGGCGAGGATAGGGCGTACCCCAGGCGCAGGCCCGCCAAACCGTAGACCTTGGAAAAGGTCCGTACCACGATGAGATTCGGATGACGGTCCAAAAGCGCGCGACCGTCGGGGTAGGCGGCCTCCGAGACGTACTCGAAATAGGCCTCGTCTAGCACGACGATCGTAGATTGTGGGCAGGCCGCCAAGAATCGTTCGAGATCGTCGCGGCTAAACCAGGTACCGGTCGGATTGTTCGGGTTAGCCAAAAATACCAGACGTACGGCCGGGCTCAAGGCCTGCGCCATGGCCTTAAGATCATGGGCATAATCGCGGGACGGGACCATGACCATCTGGGCCCCGATACCGCGCACGCTGATGGGGTAGGCGGCAAAGGCATGCTGGTCGCATATCGCGACCTCGCCTGGGCTCAAGAAGGTCCGGGCAATGAGCTCTAAAACATCGTTTGACCCGTTACCCAGCGTAATCTGCCGCTCATGCAAAGAGAGCTTTTTGGCCAGCGCGCGCTTTAAGGCAAAGGCGCCGCCGTCTGGGTAACGGCTCATGGACCCAAGCGCGTGAGTCGCCGCCGCCTGCGCCTTGGGACTCGGGCCATACGGATTCTCGTTTGAGGCAAGCTTGATCGCGTCTTTCACGCCCAGCTCGCGCTCCAATTCCTCGATGGGCTTGCCGGGCTCGTAGGGCACGAGACCGCGCACGCCCGGCACGGCCAAAATCAGGGGATCGCACATCATAGGGCTACACTTCCCTCCACTCTTGTCGGTTTAGATCGCTTGCGGGTACGACCCAAGCCGCCTCACGACCCGCCCATCGGCCTCGAGTTCCTCCAAGGCCTCGCGAATCGCAGGATCGCTCTGGTGCCCGGCGATATCGACAAAAAACACGTACTCCCAAAGCGCGCGGCGCGCCGGCCGCGATTCGATCCGCAAAAGGCTAATGGCGCGGCGCGCAAACGGCTCCAAGAGCGCGTGCAGGGAACCTGCCTGGTGCGGGGCCGTGAGAAGCAAGGTGGTTTTGTCTTGGCCACTCGGACCTACCGGGTCGCGACCAATGACGAAAAACCGGGTCGTGTTATCCGGGGCGTCTTCGATATTAGAGGCCAAGATCGGGACCTGCCACCGGGCCGCGGCCTCGGCCGAGGCGATGGCCGCAAGCGTCGGATCCGCCGCCGCCCGGCGCGCGGCCTCGGCATTGTTCGAGACCGCGACGGGCTCGGCGTGCGGCAGATGGCGCTCTATCCATTCGCGGCACTGGGCCAAGGCCTGCGGGTGGGCTGCGACCTCTTTCACATCCTGCAAGCCCGCGGCCTTTGTCATCAGCTGGTGGTGGATGCGCAGAACCACCTCGCCTACGATCACGACCGCCGACTGCATGAAAAGATCATGGGTATGGCTTACGATGCCTTCTGCGGAATTTTCGACCGGCACCACCCCGAAATCCGCGCTCTTGGCCGCGACCGCGCGAAAGACCTCGGCGATAGTGGCGACCGGAAGGGCGTCCACGGTCCCGCCGAAATGTTTGCGTAGCGCCCCTTCAGTGAAGCTGCCCTCGGGTCCAAAGTATGCGACCAAAAGCTTGTGCTCGAGCGCCAAACACGCACCCATGATCTCGCGAAAGATTCTCAGCACATCATCTTTGGAAAGCGGGCCCTGGTGGCGCGATGCGACCTGCGCCAAGACCTGCCGTTCGCGTTCGGGACGATAGAAGGTCGGGTCGGTGGCGTGCTCCTGCTTGGCCTTCGCGATCAGTTGCGCGCAGGTCGCGCGGGTCGCCAAGAGATCCTGCAGCTGCGCGTCTATCGAGTCGATGCGTGCCCGTAGTTCACGCAGACGCCACTCGGGATCTTCGGGATGCTCGGGCATAACAACCTCAGGCGGCTATCCGGCGCAGGGACATGACCCCGGCGATACCCGCAATCTGCGCATACACGGCGTCAGGAAGCGCGCTATCGAGGTCTACAAGCGTGTATGCTAGATCACCACGCGACTTATTCACAAGGTTACGGATATTCAAACCGGCTTTGGCCATGGCCGTCGATATCTGACCCACCATATTGGGGACGTTCGCGTTCGCCACCACCAAGCGGCAGTCCCCTTCTCGCGGCACCACGACCTCGGGGAAGTTGACCGCGTTGCGGACGTTTCCGTGCAAGAGGAAATCACGCAGCTCGTCTACCACCATGATGGCGCAGTTGTCCTCGGCCTCTTGGGTCGACGCGCCCAGATGCGGCAACGCCAAGACCTTCGCATGGCCTTTGAGTCGATTCGACGGAAAATCGCACAGATAGGCGTGCAGCCGGCCGGCGTCGAGTGCTGCGACCACCGCGGCGTCGTCGACGATGCCATCGCGTGCGAAATTGAGGATAGTCGCCGTGGGCTTCATGAGCGCAAGCCGCGTGGCGTTTATCATATGCCGCGTGGCGTCC
>JAJYPQ010000370.1 GCA_021795255.1 Pseudomonadota bacterium | reverse complement strand
CAAGAGTGCTCCTAGACCGAGATAGGGGCCAAAACCGCGAACCTGGCGGCGATTGAGGAAGACGAGGACAGCAAACAGACCCAGGGCCGCAAGCAGCGGAATAAGGCGCAGGGCACGACTGTAGTAAAGGGCGATGACAAGGATCGCCCCGAGGTCGTCGACAATTGCAAGCGCCAGCAGGAAGATCATGAGATTGCGTGGTACCCGTCGACCGAGGAGGGCTAGCGCGCCCATCGCAAACGCAATGTCGGTGCTCATGGGGATGGCCCAGCCCCTTAAGGCCGCGCCTGTGTGGTTCAGGCTATAATAAAGGAGCGCTGGGGCCGCCATCCCGCCCACGGCAGACAGCAGCGGTAAGGCCATAGCCTTCGGGTGACGCAAGGCCCCGTGGATCAGTTCGCGCTTGAGCTCGAGGCCTACGGCCAGAAAAAAGAAGGCCATAAGGCCTTTGTCGACAGCCGCTTGGGCGGTGACGACAAGCCCACCGGGGAGGGTGTAGCCGGTGCGCCAAAACTCGTTATAAAGGGGGGCTTCGGGGGAGTTCGCGAGCGCTAAGGCGACGAGCGCCGAGGTCAGGAGTAAGAGCGCGCCTTTGATGGGTCGCGCGGTGGTGAGGCTCTCAGGGTCGGACACGGGGCCCTCCGGGCAAAACAGACATGAAGACGGGTCACCCGTTCGGATGCTCGAGTATACCGAAGACCGTGGCCCTAGGAGAAACCCTGCGTGTTCCCAGCCGTCCCTAACCACCACGCCCTCTTTGTGCTCGTACTTGTGGGGGTGACTTTGGCTTTATTCAGTAGCGAGCGGATCGCGCTCGAGACATCGGCCCTGCTCGTCCTAGCGACCCTCGTATTGTATTTCAGCCTGTGGCCCCTTACGGTGGCGGGGCAGGTCTTTTCCGCGCTGCGCCTATTCTCGGGCTTCAGCAACCCAGCCCTTATCGCCGTGGTGGCGCTCATGGCGGTGGGGGCCGGGGTCGTGAACACTGGCGGGCTCGAGCCTGTGGGGCGGATGCTCGCCCGCTTGTGGCCTGTGAGTCCCGGGTTTGCGGTGCTCGTGACCCTCGTATGCGCGGCGTTTTTGAGCGCGTTCGTAAATAACACCCCGATCGTGATCCTACTACTGCCCCTGTTAAGCGGCATCGCAGCCCGTACTCAGGGGAGCGCCTCCCGGCTACTGATGCCCATGGGTTTTGCGACCCTCATAGGCGGGATGGGTACTACGATAGGGACCTCCACGAATCTGATCGTCATGAGCCTGGCCCAGCAGCAAGGCCTGGCCCCGATGGGCATGTTCTCGTTCTCGGCGATCGCCGCCTGGGCCTCGGTCGTGGGCATCGCCTACCTGTGGCTTGTTATGCCGCACCTGCTTCCGGCGACTACGCGCAGGGTAGCGAGTGGGTCACCGCGTACCTTTTCCGCCCACCTCCGGCTCTCCGATACGAGCCTCGCCACTGGCAAGACCGTGGCGGCAGTGCGCGGGCTTTTGGCTGGGGGGCGCTTACTTGCGGTGTTTCGCGGGGACGGGCCTGAGCTCGCCCTGCTCCCAGACCTGCGCCTGCGCGCGGGCGACATTCTGGTGATCCACGACCGGCCGGAGCGAATCAAGGAGCACGAGGCGGCGCTCGGGGCGATGCTGACCGTAGGCGAAAGTCACGCCGCAGCGGACGAGCCAAAGGAAGATCGGCAGCTCGCCGAGGTGATCGTGACCCCGGCATCACGGTTGGCCGGCGATACCCTCGCCGGCAGCTTTTTCGAGGTGCGTTACGGCCTTTCGCCCATTGGGCTTTACCGGCGTGGGGCGCCCTATGCGGGCTTGCAGGCGCTAGACGAGGTGGTGCTGGCGCCTGGCGACGTGGTGTTGGTCGACGGGACCCGTACCCGCCTCGATGAGATTCGGCAAAGCGGTCGCTTGCTGTTGCTGGACGCGACGACCGATCTGCCCCGCAACCATAAGGCGCCCTACGCGCTCACAATTATGGGGCTCGTGGTGCTGGTGGCGGCCCTTAATATTGTGCCGATCGCCATCAGTGCGGTGGTGGGTGTGTTGCTTATGCTCGTGACGGGATGCCTAGCCTGGGCCGATTTTACGCAGGCCCTGCGCGCCGACGTGGTTTTGATTATCGTGGCAAGCTTGGCGCTTAGTCTGGCGTTGACGATCACAGGTGGCGCCTCTTATCTCGCGGCGGTGCTCCACTTTGTGGGGCATGGGCTCGCGCCCGCACTCATGGTAGGTCTGCTTATCCTCCTCACCGGACTTATCGCCAACGCGGCCTCGCATGTCGTGGCCGCAGTCATTGGCACGCCGGTGGCCATCGATCTGGCTCATAGCCTCCATGTCGTACCGACACCTTTTGTCTTGGCGGTACTTTTCGGGGCCAACTTGTGCTTCGCAACGCCGATGTCGTTTCAGACCAACCTCTTGGTCATGGCCGCCGGGGGCTATCGCTTCCGGGACTTCGTTCGCGCGGGGGTCCCCTTGGTGTTGCTGCTCACGGCGACCTTGACGGGGCTTCTGGCTATGCGCTACCACTTGGCGTGGTAAGCGCCGCGCGATCACTTCCCGATACAAAAATCGGCGAAGATTCGCCCGAGCAAATCGTCGCTCGTAAACCGTCCGGTGATCTCGCCAAGGCGGTCGTGGGCACGCCTCAACTCTTCTGCGACCAGCTCCAGCTGGCCCTCCTGTTGGCGGGCGAGAGCCGAGGTCAACGCCGCCTCGACATACTCAAGAGCCGCGACATGTCGGCGACGGGCGGTAAAGGCGCCCTCTTCGCAGGGGGCGCTCTCGGGTCCGAGTATAAGCGCGCGAATACCGAGCCTGAGCTCGGCCAGGCCGGCTCCCGTCGGGGCCGACACCGCAAAGCCACCGAGGCAAGGACCGGGGGGGCGCCCGCTGCGATCGATCTTGGTGTACACAGTCAGGGTCGGAATGGTGCTTGGAGGAGGGACGCGATGGGCCTCGGCCTCGGTGTCGTCGACCACCCAAAGAGCGCAATCGGCGTGGGCCAATACCTCTTCTGCGCGCCGCACCCCCTCGCGCTCGACTGGATCGTCGCTCACCCTAAGGCCTGCAGTATCAGTCAAACGCAGGGCGAGACCCTCCATGACAACCGCCTCGCGCACGAGATCTCGGGTCGTTCCAGGATAGGGGCTGACGATCGCCGCCTCGTGCCCCACGAGGGCGTTTAGGAGGGTGGATTTCCCGGCATTGGGGGCGCCTACGATCACGACATGGGCACCCTCGCGCAAGAGCCGCCCCTCACGCCCGCGACGCAGGGCCTCTGCAACCAGGGCGCGGGCCACCTGAAGCTCGGTCTTGCGCGCGGAGTCGGCGGTGATATCCAGGGCCTCGTCCGGAAAATCGAAGGCCGCTTCGACGTGGGTACGCAGGACGACGAGGCGTTGGTGGAGACCATCCAGGGTCTCGGAGAACGCCCCCTGAAGGGTACGAAAGGCCGCCCGGGCGGCTGCCTCGTTGGCGCTCCCGATGAGGTCCGCGACCGCTTCGGCCTGCACGAGGTCGATCTTGCCGTTTAAGAAGGCGCGTTCGGTGAATTCCCCGGGGCGGGCGAGACGCGCCCCGCGCGCGACCAAGGACGTTAGGAGCAAATCGAGCACTACCGGGCTGCCATGCCCCTGAAGCTCCAGGACATCCTCGCCGGTGAAGGACGCTGGCTTCGGGAAATACAGCGCGAGGCCCTCGTCTAAGGCTCGGCCTTCCGTGTCGCGAAAGCGGGCGAGGGTCGCGAATCGGGGCTTAGGGATCCGGCCGAGCACGGCTTGGGCGAGCGCTCCTGCGCCGGGGCCCGATACTCGGATCACGCCAAGCCCGCCCGCGCCTGCGGGTGTGGCGATGGCGCAAATGGTATCGGCGTCCATAGTCCTCGCTAGGCCTTCTCCATCCGGCTCATCACCCACCATTGTTGAAGGATGGACAGGAGATTATTGACGACCCAATACAGCACGAGACCGGCCGGAAAGAACAGGAAGAAAACGGTGAATATGACCGGCATCGCCATCATGATCTTGCGCTGGGTGGGATCCATCATCGCCGGGTTCAGCAGTTGCTGGAGCATCATCGAGATACCCATCAGGATCGGCAATACGAAATAAGGGTCCGGGGCGGCGAGATTATGTATCCACAGAATGAACGGGGCATCGCGCAGCGCAACGCTGTCCAATAGCACCCAATAGAGGGCGATAAAGACCGGGATCTGCACCACCATAGGCAAACAACCCCCGAGCGGGTTCATTTTCTCCTGTTTATAGAGATCCATCATCGCTTGTTGCAGGGCGCCCTTATCGGAGCCGTGACGCTCCTTCAAGGCCGCCATACGCGGCTGGAGCTTGCGCATCTTAGCCATGGATTTGAAGCTCGTGGCGGAGAGCGGGAAAAACACGATCTTGATCAGCACCGTCAGGAGAATAATCGCCAGTCCCCAGTTGCCGGTGACCCTCTCGATATGCGCGAGCGTCCAATAAAGCGGCTGGGCCAAAATCGTGAGCCAGCCGTAGTCAACGGTAAGGGGCAGGCCCGGGGCCACGACCCTTAAGAGCGAGGGCTTTTTCGGTCCGAGGAAAAGACGCGTACCGATGGTTGCCGTAGCGCCGGGGGCCACCACGAGGGCACGAGCGGTCTTGTACCCTACGAGGTATCGCGGGCCGGGCAAGGCGGCGGTATAGAAGATGGCGCGGGCCCGGGGCGGGGGTATGGCCGCCCC
>JAJYPQ010000369.1 GCA_021795255.1 Pseudomonadota bacterium | reverse complement strand
GTCAGGCCTGGCCCTTCGTCGCTAATCGAAAGTCGCACGACGCGGTTCTCCACCGAGGTATGGATGCGAACCGGGGGGCGGCCGTGGGACACCGCGTTTTCGATCAGGTTGGTGAGGAGCCGCGCGGTCGCGAGCGGTCGGTACGCGAGGCTTGGGAGCGGCTCGGTGTCGTAAATTACGCGTCGATCCTGCCGGTTGTAGCGCAACACGATCTCTTCGATAAGCGCGTCGAGTCTCCCCATGATCGGGGCCTCTTCGACCCCGTGGCGCGCGTAGGCCAGGAATTCCGTGAGAATGTCATCCATCTCCTCGATATCCTGGATCATTCCCAGACGCAGCTCGTGATCCTCGGGGAACGCCAGATCCACGGCCAGGCGCATGCGCGCCAAGGGCGTTCTCAGGTCATGCGACACGCCGGCCAGGAGCAGGGCTCGGTCGCGTTCGTAGCGGTGAGCATCTTCTATCATCTGATTGAATGCCGAAGACACACGCCGAATCTCGCGCGGGCCCTTGCTCGCAAGAGGTGGGGGGGTCTCCCCGCGCCCGAACGCCCCGGCCGCCCGGGCAAGCTCGGCAAGGGGCCGATTCACGCGGCGTACGATAAGCAGCGCGCCGCTCCCGGCCAAGAAGGCTCCGACAATAAGAAAGCCGATGCGCGGCCAGGGTAGTAGGGGCAATGCCCCCGGAAGCCTCAGGTGTAGGTCCATTTGCGGTTCGGCGACCGTCACATGAAGGTGGTCCCGGTGGATAGTGACGCGAGTGGGCACGCCCATGGCCCCGAGTTTATGCTCCACGGCGCGGCCAAAAGGCCCTACGGGCCGCGACGTCGGGCCCGGCGCCTTCTCGCTTACGCCTAAGGTCATGAGTTCCTGGGCAAACAGGACGCGCTTGCGGGCTGGCAGGAGGGAGTCCGCGGCCCGAATGGTGCGTGCTTCGTCGGCAATGAGGGCCGCAAATTGCTGGACGCGCAGATGACTAAACGACAGCCGGGCCAGAAAAAGAAAGGTAAATTGGGCGATGAGAATCGACAATGCGATGATGAGCACGGTGCGGCCAAACAAGGTTCCCGGCCAGAGTTTCATGATTCATCCTCGGGAATAAAGACATAGCCGAATCCCCAGAGCGTTTGAATGAAGCGTGGGTGGCTCGGGTCGGATTCGAGGATGCGGCGAAGTCGGGAAATCCGCACATCTATCGATCGATCGAACGGCGTATGGTCTCGCCCGCGCGCAAGCTGCATGAGGGTGTCCCGCGACAGCGGTTGGCGCGGATGGGTCGCCAATACCCGCAGGAGTTCGAATTCGGCCGTTGTGATCTCCACTCGAGTGCCGCAATCGCTCAGCGAGCGCGCGTGAAGATCCAGGGTGTATGGTCCGAAATGAAGCTTTTTGGCGGTGGGCGCGCTGTGGCGTCGGAGAATCGCGTTGATGCGGGCTACGAGTTCACGAGGATTGAAGGGCTTGGAGAGATAGTCGTCCGCGCCGATATCGAGTCCCGCGATGCGATCCGCTTCCGAGCCGCGCGCCGTCAGCATCAGAAGCGGGAGATAATGGCCCTCGCTCCTGAGCCGCCGGCACAGGCTTAAGCCGTCCTCGCCCGGCAGCATGATATCCAGGATCAGGAAGTCATAGGGTACGCGCGAGAGCGCCTTGTCCATGCCGCGGCCATCGGCGACAGCGGTCACAGCAAACCCCTGTTCCTTTAAGTAGCGCGTGAGGAGTTCGCGCAGGCGGCTATCGTCATCGACTAAAAGGACGCGGGTCATGGTCCCAAGAATACGCGAATTTCCCACCCCGGGGCTAAGGTTTTACAGTTCCTTACATTCGCGCGGAACTTAAGGAGGAGGGCCGCCGGAGGCTTTTACAAGGGTTTTACGGTGGGCCACGATCACGTCTCGCGAGCGTTCCGCGAGCGCCCGGGCCGTCAATCCCAGGGATGGCTCTGGGGAAAGAAACTGCACATCCACGACGAACTCCCCGCGCGCTCGCAAGAGCCGCCATATGTGTTGGAGCAGAGTGTCCTCGCCGATAAAGGGCGCAGCCCGATGGATCGATCCTTCGCGGTCCGGGTAATTCACCGAAACCGGCTGCACCGGGCACCCGGTTTCGATCGCGGCGGCAAAGAGCCGTGCGTGGAAGGCGCGCACGCCCTGACCGTTCGTCGACGTTCCCTCCGGAAAGAGGAGGACGGACCGATGTGCACGGAAGGCCGCGCTCATGCGTTCAGCGACCCCCGCCGAGGCCTTTCGGTCCCCACGCTTAATGTAGAAAGTCCCGGCTTGGCGGGCGAGCCAGCCGATGATTGGCCAGGTCGAGATTTCGGATTTGGCGACAAAGTGGCCAAAACAGACGGCCCCGAGGGCGGGAATATCGACCCACGAGATGTGGTTGGAAACGATCAATGCCGGACACTTCGCGGGCGTGCCGTGGACGCGAAGCCGTACGCCGAGAATTGCCAGAAGGACCCGATGCCACAGCCGGACGATCCTTTGACCGGTCTCGGTTTCCGTTAAGGTATGGCCAGGACTTAAGGCCGCGATCACGGCGCCGAGGAGGGCGTGCGCGATCAGCGCTAACAGGCGTAGAAACGACCCGCCCGGGACCTTCACGCGACTTGTTGTTTGTAGCTGCGCCCAAGTAGGCGCTCGAGGTAACGACCGTCGAATCGCGTCCGGAATAGGAGAATCAAGACGTCTGCGACATCGAAGTCCGGATCGAAACAGGGCGGTCCGGCGACGTAGGCTCCGAGCCTCATATAGGCGCGGACCAGTGCCGGGGCGGCGCTTTCGTCGTCTTCGGAGCAGTTCTCCTCGTCTAGGATCAAGGGGTTGCGCGGCGCCACACGCAGGGTGTCGGGACAGCCGTAGCGTCGCATGAGGGTGACTACACTGCGCAAGGCTTGCTTACGGTCGGGGCCCAAGGGGATGCTGCCGCATCCTATGAGGTAGTCGTAGCGTCGCTCTTCCATGAATCGGGCGAGACCGGCCAATAACAGGGCAATCGCCGGCCCGCGTCGGTAATCCGCATGCACGCAAATGCGCCCGACCTCCATGACTCGGCCGGGTAGGGCCAAGATCGGGGTCAGATCGAACTCCTGTTCGGAATAGAACCCGCCGCAGGCCCGAGCCGCTTCGGAGGTGAGAACGCGCGAGCAGGCGACCACCTGTCCTTCAGCCCCGCGCACGAGGATATGAACACAGTGGGGGTCAAAGCGGTCGCAGTCGTATTCGTGGTCTTTGTCACCAATCGCTGCGCCCAGTTCACGGGCAAACACCTGGTAACGGAGCTGTTGGGCCTCCGCGACGTCGCTCGCCGTTTCCGCAAACTCAACGCGCAGCGTCGGCTCTCTCAAGCTATCCCTATTCATTCCCGCGCCTCGTCTCCGTGCCTAAGCGGTCTGCCCGCTAAGCTACTGTCACGGCGCCATATACGTCAAGCGCTTAGCGCTGGTAAAACTGAAGGCGGGTATCGCCTACCTCGATAATATCGCCCGATTCCAAAACGGTGCCGCCCGTCGGTACCGGTTTGCCGTTACGTAAAATAGGGCTAGCCTCAGGTGTCATCATAAGGGTAAAGCGGTCGCCGTTGCGGGATAGCAGGGCTGCGGACTGGCCGCCTTTGCCTAAATGCGTGACCGGCGCCTTCAAATCGATGCGCTTCCCATTATTGAACCCACTTAAGACGAATAGGGCCGCATCACCTCCGCCACCCCCGGCGGGCAGGGCGGCGGCGGAGGCATTCGTTAGCCTCTCGGGTGCGGCCGCCGCCTGGTAATCGCTGTCGCTATAGACGAGGGTGTACCGGCCGATCGCGATTTCATCGCCGGGCTTCAAGTGGCGCTTGCGGGTCCGACGATTATTGATATAGGTCCCGTTGGTGCTATCGAGATCCTTCAAAAAGGAATCCTGGCCTACGGTAAAGATGCTGGCGTGGTCGGCGCTTACGGCGGCATCTTCCAAAACCAGGGAATGCGTTATGCGTCGGCCTATAGAAAGATCGCCCTGCGGCAGCTGCACTTGCTTTATGACGGCCTCGTTCAGTTTGACGATGATGCTGGGCATGCTGTCCATGGAGTCGGGTCTCCTGCGCAAGTATAGACAAAATCGAGCGACCTGGTGCTTAGGGGGCCAGGACGCGCTCCAGGGTAGCTAAGTAAACGCGCGTCAAACGGGCGAGGTCGGCTACCGCAACAACCTCATCCACCTTGTGAATAGAGCCGTTTAGGGGGCCGAATTCAAGAACTTCGGCACCAAAGGGGGCTACGAACCGACCATCGGACGTTCCACCCCCCGTCGAGGACCGAGGTTTGAGGCCGGTTTCGGCCTCGATACTCTTTGTGAGGGCTTGGCGTAGGGTGCCGTCCCGGGTGAGGAAGGGTTGGCCCGACAGGCGCCAGCTCAGGGTATAGCGGAGGTCGTGGGCCCGCAAAATCTCCTCGACCCCGGCTTGTAGGACAGGAGCGGGGGTTGTGGGGGCGAAGCGCAGGTTAAAAAGCGCGTGGAGGCTGCCGGGAATCACATTGTCGGCCCCGGTGCCGGCATGGATATTGGAGAACTGGAGGCGTGTCGGAGGGAAATCGCGATCCCCCTCGTCCCAGATCCGCGAACTCAGGGCCTGAAGGGCCGGCGCGAAGCGGGTGATGGGGTTGTCGCAACGCTCAGGATAGGCGATATGCCCCTGGATGCCATGGATTACGAGATCGCCGCTCAGAGAACCGCGTCGGCCAT
>JAJYPQ010000368.1 GCA_021795255.1 Pseudomonadota bacterium | reverse complement strand
AATCGTTAGTGTCCGGCTCATAGAAGTCAATCGCCTTCGTCTGCGCGCCAGCGATAGAATCGCCCTTGCGGCGATACTTCATCGTCCCGCCATCCGCCAGCATCCGGTGCAGGGAGTGGATGTGCTCCATCAGCGACGGCGCATCGGTGCACATCCGTTTGCGGTAGGCCTCTTCCGGGCCTTCTGCGGGCAAATCGGGGTTGAGGCGCGCCAATGCCTAGCGCCTGTGGCCTTCCAGTACCACATCGCGGTAGTTCGGGCCAGCACTGAGCGGCGGGTTCAGCGGCGGCGATATCGGGGCCATGCAGAACCGCATAGCCAAGCGACTCCGGCCACCCCAGGGTGGCGTCGTCGACAACGAATTCGGTGATCGCGCCCATAGCCGGCTAAAAACCATCCCAACTGACCGGGTCGGAAAAGGAACGAATTGGAGTGGAATTGGAATCCACTGAGAATCCCTTACAAGCCCCTGATTCATAAAAAAACCAGGATGGGCCCCTGCCGTGCCCTTCGTTTCCACAAGCCCAAGCCTCTTGAGTAGCGCCAAGCCTTCCTTGATATTCCATTCCGGCACATCGCCCCCAGCTTGGTGCATTACCTCCGCCATTTTCAGCGTACCCAGACCTCACGACTCAATCACGCCCCGTCGAAACAAGGTGCGCGCGATCAGCGGGTCCAGCTCTGGCATTGGGCTGCGCTCAGTGCCAGCGAACACTTCCACCTACGTTCGGCAGTCGGCGCGAGAAATACGCCCTATCTACCGGGTTCCTAAGGGATTTCAACGATCCTGCCGTTCACCCGCTGGGTGAACGTGCGTTTTGGCATAAAGCCTATTGAATCAAGCCGTCGTTCTGGTGGTGGTCGCTTCAACTTCTGAATTTAGGTTCAAGCGCTGGAGGTAGTCGCAAGGTGCGACCACATGGACCTTCTCTTCGGCGTCGAGCGGAAACAGGAAATCGTCGGGGAAGCGCCTCGGATTGCGTTTTACCTGCTCGTTCAACCGCTTGGTGGTAACCCCATAGAGATCGGCCAAATCGGCATCGAGCAGGACCTTGTGGCTCGAATGAGGAGGATGCCCCGGGCAATCCGCTCCTCGGGGACGATCAGCGCAGACCATTGGGTTCTCTTAGCCGCCATACCCCAGTTCCTTGATGTTGGCGGCGATGGCGGCATCCAGTCTCGCGGCCGTCTGCTGTTGTTTCGGAAGCTCGGCGGTCTGGTGCCCGACCTTGGTCTCGAATGGTTCACGGGCACCCTCGGCGGTTTCCGGTTTGCTGGCGACCTCCGCCAACGCGCCGTTCTTCCCTCACCATGATGCCGACGTGGACGGGTATGGAGCGTTGTTTGCCACTCTGGCTTGGGCGTTGGCAGGCCGCGCCGCCGCGGTCTCCGACCATCAGCAGTACAATCTGGGACATGCCCACAAGCCCGGCGATCGCCCAGCCGACCGCAGGGAAAAACAATGGGCGCGTCGGTGGGCGCGGCCGCTTGCCGGTCGTAAGCCCGCGCGCTGACGCGGCCAGAAGTGAGGGCGATGGGTGACGCAAGGCGCAGGACCACACAAACAGGAGCCGAAACATGAATACGAACAGCCGCAAGCAGGACGCCAGAACCGAGGGTTCAGGGCTCGGCAATCCACAGTGGGTAACCGCCCATAAATCGTCCGCGGCGTAGTACGCAACTAAAATGACGTCTATTTGCGTTCTCCCATAACCCTTGGCCGCTATCCGACCTGCCCTCTCCGGCCCGCTATACTCCAAGCCAAGGTGAGCAATTGCTACCTTTGATTGTATGGACCTTGCTGTACATTGTGGTACATTCCCAGCATAGTCCTTGACAGGAGAGCGATGGCTACAGCCAAGACCGCCACGCTAACCTTTCGCATCGAGCCCAGCCTGAAAGAGGCGCTGTGCGCGGCGGCTAATCGTGAGCACCGCTCCATCGCCAGCATGGTAGAGGTGTTGATCCGGGACTGGTGCGGTCGCAACGGCATCCCGATCCCCGAGCAGGGTGCGCTCTTCGATGCGGGAGTGCCTGCAAATAACCTGGGCGAGCCAAGCGTGAAGACGACGAAAGCCGTGCCAAAAGGAAACCGCCGCGCCTTGTGTGGTTCCATCGCCGCGCAAACAGCGGGCGCCTAATGGCGGGCAAGGTGTTTCTCCAGAACCCTATGAGCCTGGTGAGGACCAAACGGCGCGTCTCCGACCATGGGGAGGCCTGAGGCCGTTGCGCAACGCCTGCGCGCGCTAGCTTTACTGTGCGTATGGCGGCAGCTTAACTGCCAACGTTTCACGTATCTTACGACGCATGCTGCTCGGAATAGCGAGAGTCAAGGCCTGGCGAAGTCCGATTAGAGAGCCACCCTGTAATTTTGTGTGAAAAAGGGACAGTATTAACAAATTAATACCAGTTATGGTTTGGCGCTCGCGCGTCGCCCATTTTCGCAATTGCGCCCTATCATTACTCCACAAATTAACACGACCATCGGCGGTCATTCTGAACGATGCAGCAGAAGCATGCACTGCCTTTGAAAGGATGGCGTACTCCTTCGCTAAAATTTCAAGCCCGGTCAAAGAGGAAGGGATCTTCTTTAAAACTGGGTGCTTTCCGAAATACTTATGGACTTCTACAAATCCTAACCGGTACTCGCCATTTAGCCATAATTGAAGCTCTACTGGATGATCCTTATAATAGAGACACGCCAAGACATTCTCTATGCAACTTCTAAGTCCCTTTAACGCTGTCCGCCAAGAACCGCACGCTGCCATCGCGTGAGAAACTAACGCATCGTTTTGTGCCTCCACAAAAAAATCGAGAGCTTCCTGATTTATTTGCCCTTCGAGGAGAGCTGCCCGCCAAGAACGTAAGGACACCAAACGTCTATAGCTTCCCTGGTACACGGCCTTGTCCGCTTCTAACGCACGAAGCTTTCCTTGGAGAGCACTTTGCCAATCGACAACAAAATCAGAGTAGTTTCCATCAATCTCCGCTAGAAATTCTTTCACCACTATTCCTTGAGCAGGATTGAAAGCGCGCGCGTCAACTCAGGCGAAACGCTGGACGAGCGCTGTTTAGCTGATTCACTTACCCTTTTTCGTGCTTCCGGGTTCTGGTCTAGATACGTGAGGAGTTTACCGAGAATATCTCTTGACGCGTCGCGTGGCCGCATCTCGATAGGCAAGTCGTTATCCTTTATGATTCCTATCCACTGTTGCTTATCTATCTTGGCAAGATTTACCAAAGTACTTAAACCTATCAAAGCCTCGTCTCGACTTTGTGGGCGATTCAAGCCTAACTCTGGCAGCGACGTCAGATGATCGAGCTCGACGTTTGGGCCCGTTTTCAGTAGTTTGGCCAATTGCGCAAGAACTTTAGCGACATCGTGCGTCTTCATTGCGCTATTCCTGCCCTAGCCATCAAATCACGGCATACATCAGTAAACTCTTGGGATGCGGTCCGGTCGTCCAAGCCGAAAATCGGCTTTTGCAGGCCGGCGGCCTCACTGACCCTTGTGCGCTCACTTATTTTGCCGTTAAGTACATTAGCACCGAATTCCTGCCGGATTGACTGCTCAGATGCTTCCCGATAATAAGAGCGCCTTCCGACTCGCGACATAACGATACCAGCTAGCTTAATATCCGCATTCTCCAAATCATCCGCAAGATCTTTTACTCGACCAAGAAGTAGAGCTATGCCGATACCAGAAAGGAAATCCTGATTGATCGGCACGACGTAGTGGGTCGCAATAGCTAGCGCATTCTGCGTTGGTATCGTTAGGTTCGGAGGGCAATCGCATACAACTACATCATAATCGCCCATCACTGGTGAAAGAGCCTTTTTTAATTTCCGCTCGCGGGCAGGGGCTGATGCTAGATCAAGATCGACCGTAAATAAATCCACATGGGATGGGATGAGATCTACGTTCGGGAAGACATTCGCCCGAATTATTTTATGCACATCCACCACCTTATCCTCGGCCGCGGTATGACGGCGGGCCCCAAGCAAATCGGCAACGGTTCCGGACACTCTCGCGTACTTCTTCCAGTCCTCAATATCTATGCATGAAAATGTCGCGTTAGTTTGGGGGTCAAGGTCGATGAGGAGCGTTTTTAAGCCGCACGCACCGCAATAAGCAGCGAAATTTACAGCAAGAGCCGTTTTACCAACGCCGCCCTTAAGATTAAGGAAAGCCACTACTTTTGCTATTCGAGCTCTTGCCATAGTCGCCCCGACTTTATCTTTCAAGTAATGACCTTTTGCAACAGCAGTAAACCCGGGCTTGCGGACCCCACTATAAATGTCTACATTGCGGCTACACGAACGACCTGCTGAGGTGGGCCTCTTTTTAACCCATTGATTTATATGGTGCCGGTGAGACGAATCGAACGCCCGACCTACTGATTACGAATCGCAAAAAGCCCTCTTACACATCAAGGGGTTGCACGCCTTTCCGTTTTGATTCAACGCATTACGGGGACGCTAGAGGACACCAGCGGGCACCATTCGGCACAGAATTGTCGCAGGATTGTCGCACGGTATCGCGCGGAAAAGCCCTCGCGACCGTGCGACTGCGCATCAGATAGTCGCGCAAACTGGCACCCCATCCGCCATACAAGCCACCGAACACAACAATCCGACGAACGGTATACACACGAAAACCACTACAAAATAAGCGGTTTCCGGGCGCTTGTGTGTTAATCGTACTGCATTAACACACACGTTTTTGGAA
>JAJYPQ010000367.1 GCA_021795255.1 Pseudomonadota bacterium | reverse complement strand
GATCTTTCAAGGGGTTGATTTCGGTGGCTTGCCCGAGGGCGTGATGGACGGCCTCCTTTTCCATGGTCTGCCAATGAACCCGAAATAAGGCGGCGCGCGGGCATGTGGTCCGCGCAATCGCTACAAGATCAGCCGCAATGACGTCGCCTTCCTCATCCGGATCCGTGGCGATCAGTAACGCCTCCCAGGGACGGCTCAACATTTCCCAGAGGGCTTTCATCGTGGCGATGTGGCGCGGGATCCGCCGCGCCATGCCCTCCCGATCGAACACCGGCCCCTCACCCAATGGGACGTCACGAAAAATATGACCACCGGTAGCGAACACGGGAAATCCGACGATCTCCCGAAGACGGTCCCGCAACCCCGATGATTCGATCAGAATCAGCGCGCGGTGATCCGTCTCCGAGAGAGGCGTCATGGGCTAGGCGCCCATGACAGCGGGCTTGGCTTCTGCGACCTCTTCGTTAACCTTGGCCGTTGAGACCTTCTCCCGATCGGCGCAGAGAACGGCCAGCGTGGGTGCTTGCCGGCGGCCGGGCTCAAACTTCGGAAGATCTGGCGACCAGATCGCAAACCGGAGCTGGCCGGTCGCCTTGTCCATATACTGCTCGATGGACAACATGACATGCGCCACGGTGTCACGGCGAAACGCTTCGGGGAAGAGCCACCGGTATCCATTGAGGCGTGCCTTCTTGGCCTTGTCTTGGGACAACATCCCCTCCGTAAGGGACTGCACCGAGTTTTTCCCGAAATAGAGCGTATTGACGGGGATGACACGCAAACGGCTCCCCACGGGCAACTCCGGTTGCGTGCCCTCCTTCGCCCACAGGTAACGGGCACTATCCGGCATGGGCGCACCCTCAGCATCAGTGGGTACCACCAGCGCCGCCTGGCCTTTACCAAAGAGAACTGCCACGGCCTGCAGGGCCTCCTCTGCCGTCAAGAGGCGCGCCGCGGCCTTGTGGTTGATGGCGTACATCTGAGTGCTCAGAGAAATTACGGCGTCCTCCCCTTTTTGAGCCTCCTCCAGTCGCTCGGACAACCACGCCAGGTCGAACGTGCGGCGTTCACCCGAACGTGTCTTGAGAGCATGAATCGTCACCGTTACGGGCCAAATAATGACGTCCGGTTCGTCGGGTTTATCTTTCGCCGGGTTCGAAAACCGGAGTACCGGCTGCGTGACCCAACCCGTCTGCAAGGACCGCCTGTCATGCGCGGTGGTTGCATCTAGGGATTTCATGGGTGAAAAAGCCGTGCGTACCCATTTTCCGGAAAGCGTTTTCTTGCCATCCTGGGTTTCCACGTAGACGTTCTCGATCATCACCTCGGGGGACCGGGCGCCGGCCAAGGTCAGTGGCTTCGCCATGCCTTTATTGAGATTCGCCAGGGCCTGGTCCCAACCCTGCCCTTTCTTCGCACCGGGTGCATCCCGGAACGTAACCGTCACCTCCTCGCCTGCTTGAGCCACCGCGTTACTAAACATCGCTATGCCACGAACAATTTGTTCTTTCTCATCAATCGCCAAAACCTTAAGCCCTAGCCCATAGTCCGCCATAAAACCCTCCTTTCCTCATGTATCGGGTATACACGCACTATTCTATCCTTTGTTTATGCCCTGCGCCACGGACATCGGTGAGCCAAAGCCCTTGTCGTCCGGAAGAATGGGCACCGCCGCGCACCGGGGCTTCATTTGGGAAAAATAGCATCACAATAGAGATAGACCTCTCAGCAGCCCTTGAAAATGGCTACTCTTTCCTCTTTTGGGCTCGTGAAGGCGGACCGGCTAGGCTACCCTTGTACAGCAAGGTGGGATCGAAACCCCGCGCGGCGCGTAGGGAAACAGAAGGAGGTTCTGGTGGACCTTGTTCATGTTCCCGAATCCAGTCTGTTACGGTACCAAGGCGCCAAAGCAGTCGGCGACAACCCGGAATCCGGACTACCGGCGGAAATCGTTCAGGTGCGTATTGGATGCGAGTTCGAATGGACTGCGGCGTTGTGCACAACATGGTCGCCACGTACGCGATCGCGACGAGTCGATCGGGAGAAATCGCGCTCTCCTCGTTACTCTCACCTTCTTGAGTCATCAATTTACGCCCTTTGGTCGATACCATGATATGGTTATGCCGAGGATATACGTACTATAGTATCCTCTACAGTGCGTCTATGCAAAGCAATCTACATAAATCAACGGAGCTCATGGGACAAAAAAGGGACAGCCAGAAAGCTATAACGTTTGATGACACTTGTTATTGATTGTTGCTAGGGACAATCCAGGGCCAACGAAGTGGAAAAATGAGAGAATCTCCCTGAAATAGAGATTATGTAACTCACTGTTTTTACAGAGAATGAGTGGAGGCTGGGGCCGGAATCGAACCGGCATTGACGGCTTTGCAGGCCGCTGCATCACCACTCTGCCACCCAGCCTAGGTGGTTTAGGACGGGGGGACCCGGTTTTCAGGGTAAGAAGGTGGAGCGGGAAACGAGATTCGAACTCGCGACCCCAACCTTGGCAAGGTTGTGCTCTACCACTGAGCTATTCCCGCAGACTGGTGCATTGTAAACGGGCCTGCGGCTCTGTCAAGCCGAACCGTAACCGTCTTGCCCTTTTCGATGCGGCGCGGGCCGCAGGCATTCGACCGCGCCGCCCATGCAAGCCTCTTTGGCAATGGCATGGCGGCGCCCCTCATGCCCGGCCGCGGCGCTCGGCGCCTCATTGCAATACATGGATCACGGGTGGGGGCGATCGCGCATAATGGTCTGCCAGCGCGCCTCGAGGTCTTCGAGGTGCTTGGCCGAGGCCCCAAGCGATTCACCCAGCCGCGCGATCTCGGCGCTGAGCGTCGCGATCGTTTGATGGGCTTGGTCCAGGTGCTTGTGCAATGCCAGGCGCTCGGCGCCGAGCGCCTGGCATTGGCGTTGCGCCTCCTCGAGGGCCTCCTGCATCTCGCTCACATCCCGCAGCGCCGCTTCGCGGATGCGTTCGATGGTCTGCCCGGCCTCGCGCGCCGCGAACTCCCAGAGCACCGCCAACGATTCGCGGGCCTTGCCCTCGACGGCCGGCGGTAGCGCGGCGGTCAGGCCCTCGGCCTTCCATTTAAGGGCCTTCCATTCCCCCAGATGCTGGTTGATGGTGGTGAAGCTGCCCTTACCGAGATCGCCGCGCACGATGGCCACCGTCGGGGCGATCCCTTGATCGGCCAGGCGATCGGCCACGGCAAAGACTTGTTCTCTGGTGATGCCGGTACGTGGCATGACATATCCCCTTGCATCGATATTACGTTATGTTACATTATATAGTGTAACCGGTCACGCGCGGGCGTCGATCGGACATTCGCGGGGTCTCGCGTTCATGCACGTGCCAATCGGGCTTCCATGGGGGCTTATCCTAGGCGCCCTGATCCTTTGGTCACTTTTGGCATTCGCGAGCCTTTTCATCCCCAAGGCCCCCCGCATCGCCCCGCTGATCTTTCCCTTGGGGGCGCTTGGCGCCCTGTGCGTCGCCGCCGCAGGCCTCCTCGCCCTTCAGGGACCGCCCGTTACCATGGTCTCGCCCCTTGGCCTTCCAGGACTGCCCTTTCATGGACGCGTGGACGCCCTGTCGGGTGTTTTTTTGGTGCTGTTTGGCCTTACGACCGTGGCGATCTCGCTCGATCTTACCGGCTACCGGGCCCGCGAACACTATCCGGTGGCCGCGCGCATCGGTGTGCAATATCACATCCTGCTCGCAAGCCTCACCCTGGTGTTCGTGGCCGCCGACGCCTACTCGTTTTTGATCGCCTGGGAGGCGATGGCCTTGTCATCCTACCTTCTGGTGGTCACTGACCATCACACGAGTAGTGCGCGCCGTGCCGGATTCCTCTATCTCCTGATCGAACACATCGGGGCGCTCGCCATTCTCGCCGCCTTTACGATCCTGATCGCGCAAGCCGCGACCGGCACGCGGCTCGTCTACACCTTCGCCGCCTTGCATGCGAGCCACCCCGATGCCACGGTAGCGGGCATCGCCTTCCTGCTTGCGTTCCTCGGTTTCGGGGCCAAGGCGGGGCTGGTCCCGCTCCATGTGTGGCTGCCGCAGGCCCACCCGGTCGCGCCCTCGCCCATATCCGCGCTCTTGAGCAGCGTGCTGCTGAAGGCCGGCATCTATGGGCTTTTGCGCGTGGCCTTCATGCTGCTGCCGGCGCCGGCGCCATGGTGGGGCCTGACGGTGCTCACCGTGGGGCTCTTAACCGCCCTGCTCGGCGCCCTGTCATCGGCCGTCCAGAGCGACATGAAGCGTCTGCTCGCCTACTCCTCGGTCGAGAACATCGGGCTTATCACGGCCGCGATCGGGCTTGCGCTGCTATTCTCGGCCTATGGTCTCAAGGCCCTGGCGGCGCTCGCCCTGATTGCCGCCCTTTATCACTGCCTGAATCATGCCTTCTTCAAGGGTCTCTTGTTCCTTGGCACGGGTTCGGTCCTGCACGCCACCGGCGAGCGCAATCTCGGCCGCCTTGGCGGTCTGATCCACCGCATGCCGCGCACCGCGTTCATGATGCTGATCGGTACGCTCGCCGTCGCCGGTGTGCCGCCGCTCAATGGCTTTGCCTCCGAATGGCTGATCCTGCAGGCCTTTCTCAAGGCCACGGCCCTGCCGCGCCCCTACCTCGCCATGGGCATACCTCTGGGGGCCGCGCTGCTGGCGCTGGTCGCGGGCCTCGCTGGCTATGTCATGGTCAAGTTTTATGGAATCGTATTCCTGGGCCG
>JAJYPQ010000366.1 GCA_021795255.1 Pseudomonadota bacterium | reverse complement strand
CCTGGAACCGTGGGGCCACGACGGTCTTCGGTCATCGCGAAGAGTCGGTTTTGGGACGTCCGCTCGATTTCTTGTCTTGCCCAACCTCCGTTGCAACCGAATTTAGCCTGACCCGGGCCTTGAGCGTTGTGATGGATGGCGAGAGCACCATACGAGGTGATCACTGTCTTTGCACGAGCGCGCAGGAACGGGTCGATGTGGACGCGACGATTGCCGAGATTCGAGATGACGACGGCCAGCGGCTTGGGTTTTCCGTTTTTGCGCGCGACATCACGGCGCGGAAACGCTATCAGGAGCTGTTGGAAGAGGCTCGTGAGCGCCTAACGGTCACCTTACACAGTATCGGGGACGGGGTCATTACGACTGATACGGATGGTCTTGTGACGTTTCTGAATCCGGTGGCCGAGGCGCTGTGCGGCTGGCCCCTCACTGAGGCGGTGGGGAAGCCGTTAATGCGGGTTTTTGATATTGTCAGCGAAGCGACACGGGCCCCGCGTGAGGATCCCGTCAAAAAGGTCTTAGCGACGGGCGAAACGGTAGAGCTCGCCAATCATACGCTTTTGATCAGCAGGGCTGGGACCGAGAGGGCTATTGCCGATAGCGGGGCGCCGATTCGGGACGGCAATGGGCGCATACTCGGAGCCGTGCTTGTGTTTCGTGACGTCACCGAAAAGCAGCGGATAGAGAACGCCCTGCTCCGCGACCGTCAACTCGAGGCGATCGGGCTATTGGCGGGCGGAATTGCCCACGATTTTAATAATATTCTGACGGCCCTGTTTGGCAATATCAGTCTGGTTCGTCTTCATGTTCAGCATGACGCGTCGATTATCGGGCTACTCGATCAGGTCGACCAAGCGTTTTATCGCGCCCGCGACCTGGCCCAGCAATTGCTTACTTTCGCGAAGGGCGGGGCGCCCATCAAGAAGGCCGGGGCACTACGAGAGTTTCTATCCGAAACCGTGAAATTTCTATTGCACGGGACCCCGGTCGTTGCGCGCTATGAATTGCCGGACGATTTATGGGCCGCCGAATTTGATGCCGCACAGATGTCTCAGGCCTTCTCCAATATCCTCTTGAACGCGGTCCAAGCGATGCCAAAGGGAGGTACGATTACGGTAGCGGCGTGTAATGTTCGCATAGCCTCCGACGAACTGCCGCCACTGCAGGGCGGACGCTATATTTGTGTATCCATTATAGATAACGGTCTTGGCATCCCGGAAGCCGATAGGGAGCGCATCTTTCATCCCTATTTTACCACCAAGGAATCGGGGACCGGTCTAGGTCTTGCTACGACCTATTCTGTTATTCGCCGCCACGGCGGACATATTGTCGTGCGCCCGAACCTGGATCAGGGCACGTGTTTTGATACGTATTTGCCGGCGGCAGAAAAGGAGGTGTTGGTCACGTCGACACCACGACCGGGCCCGATCTCAGGCTCCGGGCGTATTCTGGTGATGGATGATGAGGAGCCGGTCCGCAAGGTCTGTACTGAGATTTTGCGCCATCTGGGCTATGAGGTGGAAGCGGTGGCCGATGGCTGCGAACTGGTGGCACTCTATAAGGATTATCTCGAGCGAGGGGTCCGACCGGATGTGGTCATCGTGGATTTGAAGGTGCCGGGTGGCATGGATGGGCGCGAGGCCGCGGTTCGGATACGGGCCCTAGACGCCGAGGCTCGACTCTTGGTGTCAAGCGGCTACTCCACGGATCCGATCATGGCCGATTACAGAAGTCATGGCTTTGTCGGTGTCATCGCAAAACCTTATGATATCCACGAGTTGGCCGCCACCGTAAGACGGACCATACCGCGGCTCGCGGACAGTTAGGGGTGGTACGAGGCTTTGGGTGGGCGTACCTAGGTAGACGGAGGGCATAATGGGTCGCGATCTGATTATCGCGGGTCTCGCTTTGGTGGTGCTTGGCCTTCTGTGGGAGGTGTGGGCGCGTCTGCCGGGTCTACGTGGGTCTGGTGACTGGGTCTTGCGCGTGGGCGATGTCCGCATTCACGTGTTATGGGCGGCGTCTTTGCTTGTCAGTGTGGTCCTGAGTCTTCTCGTGTGGCTGTTTCGCCGGTAGTCCTCGCCCCGAACGCCTTTAAGGGGACTCTGTCTCCGCTTTCAGCCGCTCGGGCCATGGCCGTGGGCGTCGAGCGGGCATGTGCCGGCCGCCCCGTACTCTTGCGTCCTATGCCGGATGGCGGGGATGGGACACTTGATGTGTTGCTTAAGGCCTTCGGTGGCAAGCGCGCGCGTGCTGAAGTCGACGATGCTTGCGGGCAGCGACGAGAGGTCCCTTTCGGCCTTGCCGATCGCCGAAGTGGCCGTATAGCC
Organism: Pseudomonadota bacterium; assembly: GCA_021795255.1. The sequence continues at coordinate 2,419 of JAJYPQ010000366.1, read as the reverse complement.
ATTATAGAAAGCGCTTTAGCGATCGGCCTTGCACAAGGTGCTCACTGTCCATTCTCTGAACGGCGCACGGATGGCTTGGGTCAACTCATAAAGGCGGCTCTGGATCAGGGGGCGCGCACACTCTATATCGGGCTCGGGGGAAGTGCTACCTGCGATGCGGGGCTCGGGCTTTTGTCGGCCCTGGGGCTGCGTTTTAAGGGTTCGGGCGCCGCGATCGGTCTTGGAAATGCGGAGATCGCGGGGACGGGAGGGCTCGATCCCCGACTGCGACAAACGCGCCTGATCGTACTGACCGATGTGCGCAATGTCTTGTTGGGGCCCGAAGGGGCCTCTTTATTCGCCCTGCAAAAGGGGGCTGACCACTCCGAACTTGAGGCCTTGGAGTGCGCTCTGGAGCGGGTAGCGGACCTTCTTGAGCTCCATTTCGGATCCCGTGTTCGCGATCTAGCCGGAAGCGGAGCGGCCGGGGGTTTGGGCTTCGCTTTGGCTCTGCTGGGCGCACGCCTTGTCCACGGAGCCCCGACTATCGCGCGTCTCACGGGCCTTTATGCGGCGATCGCGGCCGCGGGGCTCGTCATCACAGGAGAGGGCGCCTGCGACGGGCAGACGGCCTACGGGAAAGGGCCGCAGGTGGTCGCAGCCCATGCCCGGGCCTTGGGGAAGCCTGCGATCCTGATCTGCGGGCGCATAGAGCCTTCATTCGCCAAGCTCGCATCCCTTTTTTCGCAGTGCGCGCCCCTCATGCCGGCGGCATCGAGCGCCGAGGCCCTGTCTTTGACAGTGGCTAAGATCCTGGGGGCCCACGGCCTTTGACAGGTCCGCCGATCATTTGAAAAAGCAGCCTTCCCTTTGTGCCCTTTCTGTCTACACTTTCCTGAAGAGCAGTGCAATCGGCCTTCGATGCGCAGACCGCTTCTTCGATTGGTGGTTTTGTGCCCCGTTTGTGAGGATGTGATGACGCCTGAACAAGCCACGAGCAGCCTCCACGGCTTGCTAAAATTTATGTTGAGTAAAAAAGCCTCCGATCTCTTCTTGTCGGTCGACTTTCCGCCGGCCATCAAACTGGACGGCAAGATGACACCGGCGGGCCAGCAACGCCTGACGGCCGTACATACCCAGGCCTTTGCTTACTCCATTATGAATGAAAAACAGCGTCTGGAGTTCGAGACTGAAAAGGAATGCAACTTTGCTATTAGCCCGCCGGACATAGGGCGTTTTCGGGTAAACGTTTTTGTGCAACAAGGGCACACCGGACTCGTATTGCGTACCATTACGAGCAAAATTCCGACTTTCGATGATCTCAATCTCCCTCCGGTCCTACGTGACGTGTGTCTCACGAAGCGCGGCTTGGTCATTCTGGTGGGCGGTACGGGTTCTGGCAAGTCGACGTCGCTTGCTGCGATGATTGATTATCGCAACGAGCATTCGTACGGGCATATCATCACGATAGAAGACCCGGTGGAATACGTTCACCGTCACAAAAATTGCCTCATTACCCATAGAGAGGTGGGGGCCGATACCCATAACTGGTTCGCCGCACTCAAAAATACGCTGCGCCAAGCGCCCGATGTCATTTTGATCGGCGAGATTCGCGATCGGGAGACTATGGAGTATGCGATAGCTTTTGCCGAGACGGGCCATCTCTGTATGGCGACACTCCATGCCAATAGTGCCAATCAGGCGCTTGATCGAATCGTCAATTTTTTCCCCGAAGAACGGCGCAATCAGCTCCTGATGGATTTATCTCTCAATACGCGTGCGCTCGTCTCGCAGCGCCTGATTCCGCGCGCCGACGGCAAGGGGCGGGCAGCGGCGGTGGAGATTTTGCTCAATACTCCCTTAGTCTCCGATTTGATATTTAAAGGCGAGGTCCATTCCTTGAAGGAGGCCATGAGCAAGTCGCGGGAACAAGGCATGCAGACATTCGATCAGGCGCTCTTTGATCTCTATGAAAGCAGCGTAATCAGCTACGAGGACGCCTTGCGCAATGCGGACTCCGTCAACGAGCTGCGTTTGGCAGTCAAGCTGCGCGGCAAGGCCTCGGGTGCGCAAGAGGCGTCTACCGAGTTCAGTATGGTCGCTGACGATCCGCAACCGCCCGAGGCGCTTTCAGAGGCCAGTTAAGAGGATACGAGATGCTTATCCGAGGCCTCGCCGATAGGCGACGTCTCATCGCCAAACTCGCGATCGAATGTTTCTTTGAAGATGGCTTTATGAACGTCCCCGATACTGAGGATACCCGTCAGCTGTCCGTGGTCGGCAACCGGAATGCGCCGGATCTTGTGAGCAAACATCACGGAAACGGCGCGTAAAATCGGGTCGTTTGGGGCCACCGTGAACACCCGATGGCTCATCAAGGCCTCGACATGGAGATTGAGGACGTCTCGGTACTCAGATTCGAGCTCCTCGAAAAGATCGG
>JAJYPQ010000365.1 GCA_021795255.1 Pseudomonadota bacterium | reverse complement strand
TATGGTGCACATCTACACCATAGGGTACATGAAAGACGATCCCGGTTATCAGCGCTTCTTTAGCTACATCTCGCTCTTTACCTTCGCGATGCTTATGCTGGTGATGGCCAACAACTTCCTGCAGCTCTTCTTCGGCTGGGAGGCGGTCGGTCTCGTCTCGTACCTGCTGATCGGGTTTTGGTACACGCGCGAGTCCGCCATTTTTGCAAACCTCAAGGCCTTCCTCGTCAATCGCGTCGGCGATTTCGGGTTTGTGTTGGGGATCGCGGCGATTTTCTCGGTGTTTCATAGCCTCGATTACGCCACTGTCTTCGCCCGCGCGCCCGAGATCGGGTCCCAGGTATTCCCGATCATAGGTTCCGTATCCTGGCGCGCCATTACGGTCATCTGCATCCTGCTTTTTATCGGGGCGATGGGCAAGTCCGCGCAGATGCCCTTGCATGTGTGGCTACCGGATTCCATGGAGGGTCCGACGCCCATTTCCGCCTTGATCCATGCCGCAACCATGGTCACGGCCGGCATTTTTATGGTGGCCCGTATGTCGCCGCTTTTTGAGCTCTCGCCCGTTGCGCGCAGCGTCATTCTCGTAGTCGGTGGTTCGACAGCGTTTTTCATGGCCTTGCTGGCCTTGGTGCAAACCGATATTAAACGGGTCATCGCCTATTCCACCTTGTCGCAACTCGGGTATATGACCGTAGCGCTCGGGGCGTCGGCCTATGCCGCCGCGATCTTCCATCTCGTGACCCATGCCTTTTTCAAGGCGCTTTTGTTTCTGGCGGCCGGATCGGTCATTATCGCCCTTCACCACGAACAGGATCTGCGGAAGATGGGGGGACTGCGCCGGTATATGCCGGTTACCTTCGTTACGACCTGGATCGGGGCGCTGGCGCTAGCCGGCATCCCGCCGTTTTCCGGATTCTTTTCCAAAGACGCCATTATCGATGCGGTGTCCCGGTCCACTCTGCCGGGTGCCGACTACGCCTTCGCGACCGTGCTGGCCGGCGTGTTTTTGACCGCATTTTATACGTTCCGCATGGTCTTTATGGTCTTTTACGGCGAGCCGCGCATGGATGCCCATACGCGCCACCACGTGCACGAGTCGCCATGGGTGGTGACCGTGCCGCTCGTCCTGCTCGCGATTCCTTCGGTGTTGGCTGGGATGGTCCTCATACGACCACTCCTGTTTGGTCGATTTTTCCGCGGCTCGATCTTCGTCTTGCCGGCCGATAATCCCCTGGCGCGCATGGCTCCCCATTTCCATGGGCTTATGGCCTTTATCGGCGCAAGCTTCATGTCTCCGCCGCTGTATCTCGCGCTCTCTGGCATGGCGATGGCCTGGTATATGTACATCTATAGGCCGGCGATCCCTGCCCTTCTGGTCAAACGGCTGCACGGGGTGTACGAGGTCCTTTGCCACAAGTACGGCTTTGACGAGCTCTATATCGATGGCCTCGCCGCCGGCGCGCGGGGGCTTGGACGCTTCCTTTGGAAGATCGGCGACATAGAGCTCATAGACGGCGTCATGGTGAACGGCACGGCGAGAGTGATCGGGCGCTTGGCCCGTCTTGGGCGGCGCCTCCAGTCCGGCTATATCTATCATTACGCGTTCGCCGTCATCCTCGGGCTTTTTGTGCTCATGACCTTTTTCTTGCACCACATATGATGGCGGCGGCAATGGGACTTTATAAACAGTTTGCGCTGACGCTTGCGATCTGGCTGCCGATCGTATGCGGGATGGTCATTTTGGGGGTCGGGCGGCGACGGCCGGAATGGGTCCGGCCCCTGGCCGCGATCGGTTCTGCGATCACCTTTCTTGCAACGATCCCGCTCTGGACCTTGTTCCACGCCTCGCGCTCCACCATGCAGTTTCGCGAGACGGTTCCATGGATTCCCGCCTTTCACGTCAACTATGCCCTGGGAGTCGATGGGATTTCCCTGCCGCTCGTGCTTTTGACGAGCCTCATCGGCATCATCGTTGTCATCGCGGGCTGGCGAGTCATAAAAGACCGGGTCCCGGAATATTTCGCGGCGTTCCTGATCATGGAGGGCTTGATGATAGGCGTGTTCTGCGCCCTGGATGCCCTGCTGTTCTATGTGTTCTGGGAGGCTATGTTGATCCCGATGTTCCTGATTATCGGGATTTGGGGCGGGCCCAATCGCGTATACGCGACTATCAAGTTTTTCCTGTACACGTTCTTAGGCTCGGTGCTGATGCTGGTCGCGCTTTTGTATCTCTACTTCCAGGCCGGAGAAAGTTTTAGCATCCTTTCCTACTACCACCTGAATTTGGGCGAGACTGCCCAAATCCTGATATTCCTCGCCTTCCTCATAGCCTTTGCGGTCAAGATTCCTATGTGGCCGGTGCACACCTGGTTGCCGGATGCGCACGTAGAGGCGCCAACTGGGGGTTCTGTGGTCCTGGCCGCACTTATGTTGAAAATGGGGGCCTATGGTTTCCTGCGGTTTAGCTTGCCGATCGTCCCGCTCGCGAGCCACGTTTTGGCGGGGTTCATGATCACCTTGTCCTTGATAGCGGTGGTCTACATAGGGCTTGTGGCCTTGGTCCAAGAGGACATGAAAAAGCTCATCGCCTATTCATCGATTGCCCACATGGGTTTCGTGACGCTCGGTATTTTCCTCTTTAACCGTTTCGCCATGGACGGGGCCATCGTGCAGATGATCTCCCATGGCTTTGTATCGGCGGCCTTGTTCCTGTGCGTTGGCGTTTTGTATGACCGGGTTCATTCACGGGAGATCTCGGCTTATGGCGGGGTCGTGAACCGTATGCCGGTGTTTGCCGCTTTCATGATGCTTTTTGCGATGGCGAACGCGGGTCTCCCCGGGACCTCGGGCTTCGTGGGCGAGTTTCTCGTGATTCTCGGGGCCTTCAAGGTCAATATCTGGTATGCGTTCTTGGCAGCGACGACGCTCGTGTCGGGTGCGGCTTATACGCTCTGGATGTACAAAAGGGTGATTTTCGGGCCCGTGACCAAGCCTGCTGTCGCGGCCCTCTCCGATGTCTCTATGCGCGAGACCTCGTTTCTTCTGATTCTGGGTATGGCGGTATTGGCCCTGGGGATTTGGCCATTTCCGTTACTACATATCATGAACGCCTCCGTACATCATCTTTTATGGCGTCCGGGCATTCGGCTTGTGGGCGGAGCACCTTAGGGGAACGTGATGCTGCATATTGGACCCGCTCTGCCGGAAATCATTGTGCTCGCCATGGCCTGCGCGATTCTTCTGGCTGATCTGTTCTTTAAGAGGCGATTCAAGTCTTTGATGTATTGGGCCTCCCAGGCGACCTTGGGGGCTGCGACCTTGACGGCGGTCATGCATTCCCACGCGCAGCCTCGCCTCATTATGCATGGGATGATGATTGCCGATCGCTTGAGTACGGTGCTCGAGATCAGTATCTTCGCCTTGACTGCGGTGGTTTTTGTCTACTCGAAGGCCTATATAGCCGAGCGCGGCATCTTCAAGAGCGAGTATTTCGTATTGGCTCTCCTCGGAGTGGTGGGCATGTGCGTCATGGTGAGCGCCGCCCACTTCCTGTCTTTGTATCTGGGGCTGGAGCTCCTTTCCTTGTCCCTGTACGCGATGCTGGCCTTACAGCGCGACTCGATTTCGGCGACCGAAGCGGCCATGAAATATTTCGTTTTGGGCGCGCTTTCCTCGGGACTCCTACTGTACGGGATGTCCATGCTCTACGGAGCCACCGGGAGTCTCGATATCTCGAAAGTCGCGATGATTCTCGGGACGCTCTCCCCGCATGATTTGGTAGCGACCATGGGGCTTGTGTTCGTGCTCTCGGGGCTCGCCTTTAAGCTAGGCGCCGTGCCTTTCCATATGTGGATTCCGGACGTGTACGAAGGGGCGCCGACCTCGGTGACCCTTTATATCGGGGTCGCTCCCAAGGTGGCGGCCTTCGCACTCTTTTTGCGTTTACTTGTCGCGGGCTTGCACGGTCTCTCGGGGTCGTGGCAGGACATGCTCGTGCTTCTGTCGGTCCTGTCTATGGCGATCGGTAATATCGTGGCCATCGCCCAGACGAACCTAAAGCGCATGCTCGCCTATTCCGCGATCTCGCATATGGGGTTTCTGCTCTTGGGGGTTTTGAGCGCGACTCCGAGCGGTTATGCCGATGCCCTGTTTTATGCCTTGGTTTATGCCTTGATGACGCTAGGCGCCTTCGGCATCATCATCATCATGTCGCGCAAGGGCTTCGAGGCCGAGCAGATGGACGATCTGCGGGGCCTGCACCAGAGAAGTCCGTGGTATGCGTTCATGATGCTGCTCTTCATGTTTTCCATGGCGGGCGTGCCGCCCACCTTGGGTTTTTATGCCAAGCTCGCCGTGATCCAGGCCATAGTGAGCGCCGGCTTCTATGGTCTGGCGGTCAGCGCCGTGCTGTTTTCGGTCATCGGGGCCTTCTACTATCTCCGGGTCGTGAAGCTCATGTACTTCGACGAGCCACGGGAAAACCACGCCTTGCGCGGCTCGCTCGACCTTCGTTGGCTCTTGAGCTTGAATGGCGTGGCCATGATCGCCCTCATTCCTTGGGTGGGCACGTTCATTGCGATGTGTCGGGCCACGGTGCGTGGACTGCCGTAAGATTCCGGCTTCCAAACACAAGGGCCTTCGGCCGGACCCTACGCGGATCACGGCTCGCGATTTCGCCTTGGGCCTTATGGGGTGTTGTTCCAAGCCGCCTCCGGCTTGTGTCCGCTTCACCGCTAGGAGGCCCTGATG
>JAJYPQ010000364.1 GCA_021795255.1 Pseudomonadota bacterium | reverse complement strand
GCCCGCGGTTATGGCCGATTCTCGACTATCCGCACCGTGATCTTCCTGATCGCCGGTAAGCTCGACTTCTCGCAGATCAACCCGCATATGACGGGTCAACCCACATGAAATTCGACAGAGCCACAAAAGATTCGGGTCTTGAAATCACGAATCATGGCGTAGCCCGTTGGGATTCCCGAGGCGGCTGATGCCCCTGCGCCGAGAAACCAGGCAAACAAGTGCGGCCTGAGGGCGAAGCTGGATGCGAAATTTGCAGCTGAAATGACCGGAATGGAGTTGGGCACTAGGCAAACCCTAATATGCGATCAAGAATTTCACCGAGGGTTACCGTATCAGAACTGCGCAGGCGCGTCACTCACGGCACGCCAAAATGGGAGTGGGGCCGCGCAAATTTGCCAAGTGGCAATGCTTAATTACAGGCCGTGGTTGTCCAGTCCAGTCGCGATGTGACCGAAACGCAGTCAGAGCGCCCGCAATATCGATTAGCTAACAGTGCCTGCGAAAATGTTGCCGTCTCGCTCCGGGTAGCTCTCATAGACATGCTCGAATACGGCCGAGCACTTCTGCTGGTAGATATCCGGCGTGTAGGCGCGCGGCAGGCCCGCGTCAAGCGTGTCTTCGATGGTGATCTTCAGGGACGATCGGGCGGCGGCTTTCTGCCGCCAATTGAGCACGAGAAGCCCCTTCATTTTTGCCAACAACGCCCGCGCCACTTTCTTGACCTCGTCTCGCTCGGCAGCACTCAGTTCTGGTGCCGGCCGGGTCAGAATATCGAAGATCACCAGCTCCTCCTCGGTGAGGTGTTCGCGCACATGGCGCGTCTGTTCCTCGTCCAGGCTTGTCGAGAGCTTCAGCAGTTCATGAAAAAGGTCCTCGATATTGCGGCTGCCGGCGTTGTAGCTCTCAATCAACGCCTCGAACTTCTCGGCGAAATCGATGCGGGCGGGATTGACCTGCACCATGGCATCCAGCCGGGCGCGGATGGCCGCCTTCAGTGCTTCAAGGTCTGTGTTTTTACGTTTGGACGCCTTGAACCGCTGCGCCAATGCGGCGAAATCGATTTTCGAGAGGTCGAGCGCCGGGGCGCCTGCCTCGCGGATCTCATGACCGGTAATGGACCGATCGAGCAATCCCGCGATGTCCCGCATCACAACCGAGATATCCGGCGGATTGGGGTTCAGTTTGGCGCGGATGGCCGCGGCCAGCATCATGATACCCGCCACCCGCTGGGCGTACTCGAGGGCGGCGGGATCCGGTTTGACGGCACGGTAGAGCGTGCCCACCAATCGCTCGTGGTCGAAAAACGCGCGCCGTCTCGTCTCCGGTGCGATCAGGGCATTGATGGCGTCTTCCACCGCCTGCAGGCGCGCAAGCTCCCCCAACGGCAGGGCTTCCAGCGCGGCGAGATCGACCCCGTGGGCCTTGCAGAAGGTCGTGACATCAATGACCGCGGTCTTAAGGGCCGCCACCAGCTGCTGCTTGTCGGTGACCGGGCTCTTGCCCCCTTTGCCTGCCCCATAGAGCGCCAAGGCCTTCTCAAGGGAGGCAAAGACATTGGCATAATCGACGACAACGCCGCTGTGCTTGCCCGGGAACACCCGGTTGGCCCGGGCAATGGTCTGCATAAGCGTATGGTTGCGCATGGGCTTATCGAGATAAAGGGTCGCACAACTGGGCGCATCGAAGCCCGTCAACCACATGGCGCAGACGAAGACGATTTGCAGCGGGTCGTCCACATCCTTGAAGCGCTCATCAAGCCCCGGCTGGGAGTCATTCATGCGCCGGCGGTGGGGTTCGATGTCGAGATCGAGCTTTTTCATCTGCTCGATCTCGTTCTGACCGGGGGAGACGATCACCGCCATGTCGGTTGTCGTGAGCACCTGGAGCCGTGCCTTGAGTTCCTCGCGACGCAGATCGCGGCGTGCCTGGTCCGCTGATGACCCGCGACTGGGGACGCGATAGGCAAGGTCCCCGAGCTCCGCCTGGACCGCTTCGGTCTCGGCCACCCAGTATTTCTGGACCTTGTCGTACATCCGCAGCGCCGTGGCCTTGTCGATGGATACCACCATGGCCTTGCCGATACGCCCGTCCAGGCTGCTGCGCCCGAGGAAATGGCGGACGATGTCGCGCGCCACCGTATCCAATCGGTCGTCCCGGGTGATGAGGTGATACTGGCGGCCTAAGATCTGGTCGAGCTTTTTTTGCTGGTCGTCGTCGAGGTCAGCGTTCTCTATGAGTTCGTAAAGGTCGTCGTTGAGGTCGGGGTTGATGAGCTGCAGTTCCGGGGTGCGGTTCTCATAAAAGAGCGGCACCGTGGCGCCGTCTTCCACCGACTGCTGGAAGTCATAGATCGACACGTAGTCGCCGAACACCTCGCGGGTGCGTTCTTCCCCGGCAATGAGTGGCGTGCCGGTAAAGGCCAGGAAGAGGGCCTTGGGTAACGCGGAGCGCATGTTGAGTGCCAGCGTGTCGTATTGGCTGCGATGGGCCTCATCGGTCATCACGATGACATCCGACCGGTCTGTGAGCACATCTGGTGTCTGGAACTTCTGGATCAACGTAAAGACATAGCGGTGGTTCCCGCGCAGGAGTGTCCGCAAATGCGTGCCGCTTTCCGCATGGCAGCGGTCCCCCTCGGTTTTGGTGACGGCACCGACCGCCTTGAAGGTCTTGGCGATCTGCTGATCAAGTTCGATACGATCGGTGACGACCACGAACGTCCAGTTGCCGGCGAGTTTGCGCAGCACCTTCTGGGCGAAAAACACCATCGAGAAGCTCTTGCCGCTCCCCTGGGTCTGCCAAAAAACGCCACCGCGTCCGTGGCCCTTTTTGCGCGCCTCTTGCATGGAGGCGATGGCGTTGTTGACACCCAGGTATTGGTGGTTCTGACCAATGATCTTGACGAGACCGGCCTTATGCTCGGAAAAGAGCGTGAAGTTCTCAACGAGATCAAGGAGGCGCGTAGGGTCGCAGGCGCCGCGCAGCATCACTTCCAATGACACCCGGCGCGGCTCGTCCTCGCGCTCGATGCGCTTCCACTCGAAGAAGCGCTCCCAGTCGGCAGTGAGTGACCCGATACGGCTGTCCGTGCCGTTGCTTGCGATCAGGAAGGCGTTGTACCAGAAAAGTTGCGGCACCTGCTGCTTGTAGTGGGTGAGGTTCTCATCGAAGGCGGCACGTGCGGGCACGCCAGGCTTCTTCAATTCAATCACCACCCAGGGCAGGCCGTTCACAAAGCCGACCAAATCGGGGCGGCAAGTATAGAGGTTGCCGACCACACTCAGTTGGCTTACCAGCAGAAAGTCGTTGTTCGCGGGGGTTTCCCAGTCGATGACGCGCAGGCGTTCGGTCTTCTGGCCCCAGTGGATGGGGTCGGGTACGGAGACGGCGATGCCATCTTTGAGTAACTGATAGATCTCGCGGTTGGCCGCTTCCAGGCTCATGGCCGACCGGTCGCGGGTCAGTTCATCGAGGGCCGTCTGGATGGCCTCCGGCGGCAGTGCGCCATTGAAGCGGGTGAGCGCGGCGCGCAGGCGCTCGACCAACACCACCTCGCCCTTCGTCTCGCGACCGAGCGTCCCGCCCTCACCCAGCAGTTCATCCTGCGCCGACACCGTCTGCCAACCGAGCGCCGCAAAGAGCCCAATGGCGGGCTGCTCGACCAACTGGTCTTCGGTGTAGGCGTGGGGGCTCAAGGCAGCGCTTTCACGATAGGCCGCAGAACGTGATCCATCTTGACCAGCCGCTGCGTGATCCATTCGAGGTACTCGCTCCAGCGACCCTCGTCCTCAATCGACGCGTTCGGATACCAGGTCGCAACCCGGCACCCCTTGGCGTCAGGAAGCTCTTGCCAATCCAGTTCGAACCCCAGTTGGTCTTCGATGCCCTTGCGTTGGGCCGACAGGTTCGCGAACCGATCTTTGGCTTGCTCGCCCGGCATCCAGAGCTCGACCCCGAGACGCTCATCGCGCGTGTTGGCCGTGATGTTCAAGCCAAATCCAGAACGACCGATAGAGTTATTCAGCCAATGCTGGGGGCGAGGCGTCTGTGGTCGAATATGCGGAGCACTCGTTCCGAGCTTGTCGATCAGTGCTGTCCAGAATTTCAGTTGCAACTGCTTGGTCGGTGAGGCGTCTGCGGCCGCACGGGCCTGTTTCCGACCGGACTTCGCCCAGTCGTTCGGCTTCACGATCACCTCGAACTTTGGGGCCAGTGCCGAATCGCCGATACGCCACAGCTCGACCTGTACGCCGAAAAAGGCCAAATCCTCCGTCGTGTTGGCATTGAGGAACTCCAAGGCTGTGGCATGCTCGGGCCTAAACGATTCCGCTACCCAGATCACCTTTTTGGCATCCACTCCGGCAGCATAGGCGAGAATCTGGCCGAGGTGCTTGTGGTCAGTTTCTTCTAGCTGATTCTCGATAATAACCTGATCATCGCCGTCGGTGCAGAGCATATCCAGCTTGAAGCCACCTACCCAATGCTCGGTGGCAACGTGCACCAGCTCGCTCAATTTGAGGGCGTCTGCAAGAGCATTCAGGTTGTCGGCTTGCGCAAGCCAAGGAGTAAATTCGCCCGATTCGTGTTTCCAGGCCTCTCGCAGGGGCACACGGGTCAGAGAACCTAATCGCCTCTGTTGAATTCCGAGTGGGTACCGATCATGGATAAAATACCGCCAGAGCACCCAATGAGGAGTGGCGGTGATGGCGGAAACGAAGCTCTTTGAGGCGGCTTTGGGGATTGAAACACCCTGGC
>JAJYPQ010000363.1 GCA_021795255.1 Pseudomonadota bacterium | reverse complement strand
ATCCATGATGCCGCCTATCGGTGACTTCACATTAACTTCCAAAAATCCTCCCAAATCCCAGAAAACCCTGGAAGCCCGCCTTGCGCGGAAGAAACGTTACTACGGCGGAGGCAAAACTAATTCCCATCGGGTGCAGACGCCTGAACGGCCCGGAAGAGCCGGATCGCAAACCGTTTTGGGACTTCGGTGCGCACAAGCTTCCAGGCGGCGAGTGCGCGCGTAAGAAGGGCAATCCGCTGTGTCGTCAGTGCCTGGAGACGCGCGACCTCGCCTTCCGTTCAGGGATAATCACTCTATCGGAGGTTTATATGAGTCAAAAACAGAATCTCCAGAATAACCAAAAAGTCATCTATACGACGGAGTATCGCGCCCAAGTCGTGCCATTGGCACTAGGCGCAGTCTCCATTGCTCAAGCCGCCTGGGATCTCGGAATCTCAGAGAAAACGCTGCACGGTTGGGTGGCCGCCCAGAAAAATGCCAGTGCCACGGGTACGACCGTTGAGGCTAATAAAGCCGCCGCCAGTGCACACTCTCGCCTCCGCCGAGAGTGTGCACGTTTGCGACAGGAGAGGGATTTTTGCTCGAAGCGGGAGCGTTCTTGCGCCTGAACCGAAATGAAATACCAAGCCATAGCGGAGGATGGTGCCCGCTTATCCCGACGCCTTCGCCCTGCGTCCTTTGGAATGTGTCGGTGTCTTCAGGTCTCACCAGCGGGTTTCTATGCCTGGCATGAGCGCCCGGAGAGCCTACGCACAAAGGCCAACAAAAGACTCTTGACGCTCGTCACCGTGACGCATACACAGAGTCGCCAAACCTATGGCAGCCCACGTATTCATGCGGCCTTGCGAGCCGAAGGGGTAGAGGCCGGACGCCATCGGATTGCGCGATTGATGCGTAGCCATGGCATTCAGGCCAAGACCCGTCGGAAGTTCAAGGCGACGACCCAATCAGACCATAACTTGCCGGTGGCGGAGAACATCTTGAATCGCGAGTTTGTCGTCAATACACCCAATAAAGCCTGGGTTGGCGACATTAGTTATGTTTGGACCCAAGAAGGATGGTTGTATCTGGCGGTGCTCTTGGATCTCTTCTCGCGCAAAGTCGTCGGATGGGCGCTCTCAGACCGCATCGACCGGAAGCTTGTGCTCCAGGCCCTCGATCAAGCGATCGCGGCGCGTGAGCCTTCTCCGGGGCTTTTGGTGCACTCGGATCGCGGCAGTCAATATGCGAGTCATGACTATCAAAAGCGCCTTCGTGACAACGATCTTATCTGCAGCATGAGCCGCAAGGCCGAGTGCTGGGATAATTCCGTTGCCGAGTCGTTCTTTGGGACTATCAAACAAGAACTTATTTATCATCGCACCTACACGACAAGAGAGGAAGCCACGAAAGAGATATTCGAATACATCGAAGTGTTTTATAATCGTCAACGCCGCCATTCGACATTGGGATATATGAGCCCTATGACGTTTGAGGCTACCATCTCCTGAATGCGAGGTGTCCACGAAACCAGGGCAAGGTCAATCAGTGCGACGGATCGGAGCGTAAGCGACTTAGGGGATCAGGGGCAGGGTGTAGTTGCTGAAGCGCTTACAGGAGGGCGTATAGCTCATTCTGATGTCCTGGTCCTTTCTTCATATCATTGGCGCGGTTCCGAATGTCTTTGGGAGTGGCGGCCTGCTGTTAGAAGGGCTGTCACTCCTGCGGCAGGGGCGGCGCACACACAGCCGCGTGTTGCGGATATCGCATAAACTGCCGAGGTCTCGGCAGCGGCTTTCTTTATCGGCAATTTGTGCCGGTTATTAGCGGATGTCGGGCCGACTTGGTTTTAGCTCGATTTTAGCGCCCGAACGGCAAATAAAGCGTGGTGAAAGAGTCGACACAGGCGATAAACCCGTAATGCCGATAGAATAAAGCGGCGTTCTCATCTTTGGCATCCACGACCAGAGCATAGGCGGCGACCTCCTCTCGGGCCCGCAGGCACCGTTCGACTGCCAAACCTAGAAGGAGCTTGCCGAGTCCTTGGCCTTTCCGATCCCGATGGACAGCCAGTCGACCCATCCGAAAACACGGCAAGGGGAACCGCGGCAAGTGTCGGCGACGCTCTTCGGAGATCTGTGCCGTATCAATCTGCGCCGCGCTTAAGGTGTAATAACCCAACACCATGGAGGGCCTATCAGAGTCTGCAAGGACGTAGATTTGGGTTAGGCCGCGCCGGCGATGTTGCGTGGCGAACCGTGCGAGGTATTCGTTCAGGACGGGCGTACCGCAATCGAAGGCCTTGCTGTCGTGAACCTGGGATTCAAACCGCAGCTCCTCAAGCACGGCGCGTGATTTGGCCCGCGCTCTTGAGTGCGTCCTTTAGCGCCTTATTAGGTGCAAACGGCTTGGTCAGAGCTACCGCAAGCTTCGCAAAATCCTGCGCCGATAAGGTCACCCGGATCTCCTGCTCCACGAGCATTCGCGCCTTTTCCTTGGCGGCGGCCCGCACGAATCCCGCGGTCGTCGTCCCCATCAGTTCGGCGGCCTGCGCAAACAGTTCTTTCTCGTCTTCCCTGAGCTTCAGCTCAAAACGCGCCCCTACGGTCATCTTCTATTCTCCTTAATGGGGTACTACGCGCACGTGTAGCTTTTCATACGGTATTTTACCGTACCATTGGGATTTGTCTAGTAGGCTCTCCAGCTGCGCCTTTCTCTGTTGCGCCTCCCTGGGTAGTGGGCTCCTCACGGGTGGAACTGGCGGATCACTACCATACGACGGTGGATTTTCTGTTATCGGGACTTGGTCCAGAACCCACTGAGGTTACTCCGGGTGAACCGGGACCAAAGCTGGGGCACATCCCTCACCTGACGTGGGCGGCTGTCATCCCGTGGATCGAGCAAGGCGCAGGGGTACCCGCGGACATTCACGGTTATCTCCCCGGGCAGGATATCGTGGGGCCTCGCGGGTTTGGGGTCTCGGTCCCCGATGACACGATGCTCCCCGACTTTCCTGAGGGGGGCGTCTTGTATGTGGACCCTGAGCCGACAGCGGTCTCTGGGGACTACGTGCTGGCGCGCACGGATACGGGGGAGATTACATTCAAACGGTTAATCCGAGACGGTGGGCGCACTTTCTTACGCCCCTTAAATCCTCATTACCCAGTGCGGCAGGTCGTCGATGTCCGTACCTATGGGGTTGTGAAGCGGCTGATGGTGATCCGGGATTTTCGCCGCTAAGAGCCTAGCGCACCTGAAGGTCGCCACGATGAACTCCGGTCAGGATCGCGTGCCTGCGCTTCGCCTCAACCTTGCTCCGGCCTTGACGAACAAGGCGGGCGCTGTTGTAATAACTGTTACTAATAGATAGGAGACCCGCCATGCCGACTAGCGTCGCCCTAGGCAGCCACTTCGAGACCTTCATCCACGAGCAACTGCAAAGCGGCCGCTTCAACAATGCGAGCGAGGTCGTGCGCGCTGGTCTGCGCTTACTGGAAGAGCACGAACAGCGTCATCAGGCCGAGTTGCAAAGCCTGCGCGCCGACATCATGGCGGGCAAGGCCAGTGGCACACGCAAACCCGCCGACGAGGTGTTCGCACGGCTTGAGGCCAAGTACCGCGCCCAGTCTGACGACCAACCGCGTTGATCCATCTGACCTTTACCCCCCTCGCCGAACAGGATCTGGAGGTCATCGGCGATTACATCGCCACCGACAATCGCGCGCGAGCCGCAAGCTTCATCCGAGAGCTGCGCGTTCAATGCCAGCGAATCGCAGCCAACCCGCCCGGCTACCGTCTACGGCCAGAGCTCGGGGATGACATCCGCTCCTGCGCCCACGGCCACTATGTAATCTTCTTTGTGGCAGCGCGGGAGGACGTCACGATCGTCCGTATCCTCCACGGTGCCCGCGATATTCCCGCAATCTTGACGCCCGACGACCGTGGAGAGTGACCCAGAGCTCCCATTAACAGCGTGACCGGTCATCCGGGCATGGTCTCGTCAGCAGATCATGAACTCACACCAAAAAGCAGGGGTTCGCGCACGGAAAGGACCCATGCCGTTTGCTCCAATTTTGCTCCACTTGCTCCAACCTCTCACACCGTCCTATACCTTCTTATACCTCAGTAAGTCACTGGTTTTACAATAAATTATTTTCTAACACCATGATAATGAAAGGGTATTTAAGGGCCTTAAAATTCCTCGTCCGCAAGGATGTGCCGGTTCGAGTCCGGCCTCGGGCACCAGTAAAATCAATGCGTTACAAGGGATTCTTTGAAAAAACTCCTAACCCAGTCTGATTTTTTGCTCCAAATTTGCTCCACTTGAGTCCGGTTTCGCGCGTACAACAATTCCGGGGAACGAAGTGGCGTCTATTCGAAAGCACGGCGATCGGCAATGAGAGGCGCACGTCCCCAGCGCGACCAACCCGTCCGGTGCAAGACTTTCACGACCAAGGTCAGGGCCGAGGCCTGGGCCACGATCATTGAGTCCGAAAGGAAGCAAGGTGTGTTCGTCTCCCGCGCCGAGGTCGAGACCACAACTCACTAAAGCCCTTGAGCGCTCCGCCCGCGCGATCAGCAGCCAGAAGAAGCTCGGCAACCGCGAGGTCGATACGATCCGTTGGTGGCAGGACTCCGTGTTGGGGCCGCGTTCCCTGGCCTCCCTACGCGGCAGAGACATCGCTGCGGTACTCGCAACCAAAGAGTCCGAAGGCGCTGCCCCATACCATTCACCTCTATCTTGCCCTGCTCTCTCATTTGTTCACCGTGACCCGTA
>JAJYPQ010000362.1 GCA_021795255.1 Pseudomonadota bacterium | reverse complement strand
CACGGCTTTGCGTGGCCACCCACAATCTCTGGTTCTTTGCGCCCTCTCTTCCAAAGGTCAGCTTCCATCCACTCGGCAAAGGCCTCGTGCTTAAGTCTTTGCGCGCTCTTCCGCGTTGGCATCGGCGCTCGATGGTGTCTTTAGTGGGGCCGCGCGTAAGGTCGCAATCGCGTCGGCCACAAGCGTCGACTACGCGGCCGGCATTTACCGCATTCTTGTCGGCACGGCCGCCGAACAACTCATGAGCGTCGCGCAACGCGAGACTGCCATCCTCGACGAAACGCTTCCTCTCGAGGTCTTTGGAAGGCCCGCCGCCCATCCGCGCCGCGCGCCACGCCCTAGCTTGCGACCCAAAGGATCGGCATCATGTTCAGCGAAAAGCCCAATTTTATCGCTTTCCCCAAACGGCTCGACGAGGCGGTGATCGCCCTGAGCAAATTCCTGGAAACGTTTATGATCCACCTTGAGGACCGCTACTTCGCGCAGATCCATCACTACACCAACGAGCGGCCATGACGGGAGGACTGTGGCGATTTGATGCCGTCGCTAAGCGGCCGGCCGTTTTGACATGGCATACCTATGAACATAACTATGAGAGAAGAAAAGCATAAGCGGAATCGATCCGTCTCGTTGGCGTTCCCTGTTAGCTGGCCCGTTAGCACGGGGTGGCGACCTCGCTGCGCTGGCCGGATTCGACAAGACTTTTGCTCGGAAGGGGATTTACTACGGCGCCGCCCAACAAATCGATGCCTTGAACAATCAGTGCCTGGCCCTTGAGGCAAGCTTAGCCGCAATCTCTGTGGGTCAATAATTCGCCCATCTTGTGAGCGACCCGGCGCTACCGATCCCTCGCTTGCGATTTTGCGGCGGTCACCGTGTGTTGATATCGTACCCTAGGGAGCACCCATGTTGGGCATCTGGGCGTGGCCCTTCGCCCGTGACATTGATTTGGGGGCGTAGGCGTGTCCGGGCTCATGGCGGGGATCGACTGGGGGCTTGCCTGCGTGGCGATCAGAAGGCCGCGTGGAGGCCCACATAGGCGCCTTGAGGCAGTAGACTCAGGATAAAGGGGTTGTGGCGCTGATGGGCGTAATAGCCGCTCAAGGCCCCTATGATGGCCCCGGCCGCCACGTCCGTTTCCCAGTGCCCGTGGGCCCGCACGCGCGCCACCATGTCGAAGGCCGGCACGGCGGCAAGCGCCCAGATCTCGGGGTCGCGGCGCTGATAAGTCAGAATGAGCGGGGTGACGAGGGCCGTAATGGAAGAGACGTCCCCACTCGGGAAGCTTTGAGAGTGGAGGCCTTGGAACCAGAGATTGGGATTGTTCGGGCTCTGCGAGGGGCGGTTGCGCTGGAAGGTAAATTTGAGTATTTGCGTGGAGACCCCGGCCAAGGCCGCGGCGTCCAGGCTTTGCCAGAGCGTGTGACCAAGACGTGATTGCCCGCCCTCCCACAGGGCCGCCCCGAGCGTCAAGGTGATCAATTCAAAGGGAAAATTCGGGGTTTTGGCGATGGCATAGACGCCGTGCGTGTCCTGGGAGACCGGATGGTCGAGATGATAGAGTCCGCCGTAGTCCAAAAGGCCCAGCGCGATACCCACGGCCGTTGTATCTCCGACCGCCCCGAGGGCCGATGAGGGGTGAGCGAAGGCTTCCGCGATATCGTTGTGCGGTGCTGTCGCGGTTCGGGCCTCAGCGCCCGGCAGGCCGCTCAGGCTGAGTACGACAAGGATGCTCATAAGCCATCTCTTCTGTTTCCCCATGGTCTCCTCCGGTGTGTGCGGCCCCGGGCCTGGGGCCGCGGCTGCTGCGGATCTCCCGGTCGCGTGGGTTCGGGCGACCTCTTGCAGATCCTTCCTTGAGTAAGCGATAGCACAGAGGCCCCGTCTGTGACAACCTCGGTCCTCTCTGAATACAGCCTGGGCCTTTTCGGCTTGGTTTGCCACGGCCTCATCGTCCGAACACATCGGGTGCCATCGCCCCGTGGCAGGAAACGGGGACAGATGCGTGGGGCTATGACACAATGCGCAAGAAAAAGTCGAGCCAAGATGGGTGCTGTGCCGTGGGCACGGGGATTGATCAAGCCGCGATGGCTGCGCACAAGGAGGGGTATGGCGACTCTTGTTGGTATCATCATGGGTTCCCGGTCCGACTGGGAGACCTTGCAACATGCCGCAAAGACCTTGGATGACCTGGGTGTGTCCCACGAGGTCAATGTGGTCTCCGCCCATAGGACACCGGACCTCTTGTTTGAGTATGCCGCCAGCGCCGAGGCGCGCGGCCTTGAGGTCATCATCGCGGGCGCCGGAGGCGCGGCCCATCTGCCGGGCATGGCGGCGGCCAAGACAGCGCTTCCGGTGCTGGGGGTACCGATACAGTCCCAGACCCTCAATGGTCTCGATTCCTTGCTTTCGATCGTGCAGATGCCGGCCGGCGTCCCGGTGGCGACATTTGCCATTGGCAAGGCCGGGTCCATAAACGCAGCTCTCTTTGCCGCAAGTATTTTAGCGCGCTCCCATCCGGCGATTGCCGCCGCCGTAAGTACCTTCAGGCGTCACCAAACCGATAGCGTTCTCGCTCACAGGGATCCCAGAATTCCATGATCGTCGGTATTATCGGCGGCGGTCAACTGGCGCGCATGCTCGCTCTTGCAGGCCACCCGCTGGGTGTACGTTGTCTCTTTTTAGATCCGGCCCCGGATGCTTGCGCGCGTTCCGTTGGCACGTTGCTGATAGGCCACTACGATAACCCGCGTTTCTTGGACAGGATCGCGACCGAAGCCGATGTCGTGACCTACGAATTCGAGAACGTGCCGGCCAGCAGCCTCAAATATCTGGCCCCCCGGATCGCGGTTCGTCCCGGGGTCGAGGCGATAGAGGTGGCACGTGATCGTTGGCATGAAAAGCAGCTCTTTGCAGAACTGGGAATTCCGACGCCGCCTTTTGCTGCGGTCGACACGTTCGAAGACTTGGAGGCCGCAGTCGCCACTATGGGTCTTCCGGCGGTCCTCAAGACTCGCACTCTAGGCTATGACGGCAAGGGGCAGCGTGTATTGCGGGCGGCGTCGGACCTGGCCGCGGCGTTCGCGCTTTTGAGCGGCGTCCCTTTGATTCTCGAGGGGTGGGTTCCGTTTGTGCGTGAGGTTTCGGTCATTGCCGTCCGCGGTCTTCAGGGCGAAACGCGTTTTTATCCTCTCAGTGAAAATATTCATCAAGGCGGGGTTCTTGTCCAGTCGATGAGCCGCGATCGGGATCCGGTGACGGCCATGGCCCAGGACTACGCCCAACGTCTGCTGGGTCGCCTGCACTATGTCGGCGTATTAGCGTTAGAGCTTTTCCAGGTTGGTGACCAACTGCTTGCCAATGAAATGGCGCCGCGCGTGCACAATTCCGGTCACTGGACGATCGAGGGTGCGCAGACCAGCCAGTTCGAGAATCACATGCGCGCGATCCTGGGTCTCCCTCTCGGGAGCACGGAGGCGCTGGCGCACACGGCGATGGTGAATTTTGTGGGCCATCTCCCGGATCCCTCGAAGGTGCTCAGCGTGCCCGGCACCCATCTCCATGTCTACGATAAAAACCCACGTCCGGGCCGTAAGCTGGGTCATGCGACGGTACGCGCCGATGATGCGGACAGCCTTTCGCAAGCGCTGGGCCAACTCCGGTCCTTAAGCCATTGCTAATATTTGGGTGATCATGTCCAAGCGGTCTTGACCGCTTGGACCGAGACGCGGACAATATCTTTCGCTCGCTATGACAAAACACATAGACGCCCCACGCGTTGTGTGTATGGGCCTAAGAAATCACCGAGAGGCGAATCGCCTCTTTAATTTTGATTATAGAACGGACGAACGGCATAGTTTTACAGACAGACGGATAACTGAGACACCGTATTAGGGGGAATCGTGGCAACGTTGTTGTTTTATGAACAGGCCGTGGGGCTGCATCGCGAGGAGCATAAGCATCTTCGTTTGCGTCGCCCGGGCTTTGGTTTTGCGCGCCGCGTCAATTCGGTGCCGTTGGCGGGGGTCGAGCTGCCAGCGGCGTCTGCCCATTATCCCACCGTATTTGCGAAGGCCGGCGATGGCTTGCCCGTGCTCGCAGCGCTCGTGGGCTTACGTAACGACGAGAACCTTTTTGTCGAGGGGCCCGACGATCAGTGGTCCGGAAGCTATTTGCCGGCCTTTGTCCGTCGCTACCCGTTTGTTCTCGCGACCCAAGGCGAGGGTTTTGCGGTCTGGATTGATCGCGCCTTTAGCGGTTGGAGCGAGGACGATGGGGAGCCCCTGTTTTTAGAAGATGGCAGCGACAGCGGGCTGCTCAAGGAGACGATCGGTTTTTTACAGAGCTTCCAGGCTGAGATGACGCGCACCCAAACCTTTATTCAGCATGTGAGCGAAGCGGGCCTCCTCAAGGATATCGCTGTGCCCGTAAATACGCCGGGCGTCACCCCGTTTGTCCTACAGGGCTTGCAGGTCATCGATGAGCAGAAGTTCGCGGCGCTCGGCGATGACAAGGTCACGTCGTGGTTTCGGAGCGGGGAGTTGGGATGGATTTATGCCCATTTGGCATCGCTCGCGCAAGTGTCGACTTTAGGGGCCCGTCTTGCGCGCCGCCTCGAAAACCCGATATCTCCCGACAAGCGTAAGAGTCGGGCGTCGACAAAGGGAACGGCATCCTAAAAGAGGGCCGCGTCAAGCGGTCTTATAAGAACGTTATCGCGCTGTGCCAAAAAGAAAAACGGCGGAGGGGGTAGGAATGCGGCCTG
>JAJYPQ010000361.1 GCA_021795255.1 Pseudomonadota bacterium | reverse complement strand
GTCATAAGCAAAAACGCAATCCCCGCGAGTGGTAACGCCAATGGAACTAATAGGGATTGTCGGTAAAACCTAGCGGTAGGGACGTAACTTATGATCATAAACAGCAAACCGAGCCATGCCGCTATCCGTACTTCTGGACCACCGACCACGATTCCGATAACCGGAACGACAAACATCAATACCATGATGGCGCTACAGGCGATCAGCAACAAGAAGGAATAGCGCAGCTGGGTAAAGGCGGTTCGCGCCACCATCCGCCAAAAACTCGCAAGGGTGATTCTGCGCATCATGACCGCGGCGTGCGTGACTCCGACCCAGATCGCTCTTCCAGCCTTGCGTTTGATAAGGGCCGCTAAGGTGCAATCGTCGATGACGGCACCTCGCAAGGCACTAAACCCTCCGATGTCAGCCAGGACATCGCGAGCGACAAGAAGGCAACCGCCGGCCGCCCCCGCCTGGCGCGAACTGGGGGTGTTAGTCAAACGAAATGGGTAGAGAAGTTTGAAGAAATAGATAAAGACCGGCATGAGCCAGTAATCCCAGAAACCGTTCATCGCCGGGGCGGCCATAAGCGACACGAGCGCCAAACGTTCGCGCCGCGCTTTCGCGACTAAGGCCGCGACCGTGCCCGGCGCCAAAGAGATGTCAGCATCCAGTAACAAGATGTAGGGAGTCGCAACCAAGGACCGCCCCTGCTCCAAGGCCCACAACTTTCCGGTCCAGCCCGCCGGCAGTTCCGGAGCCAGCAACACCGAAAGCTCCCCTAGACCGGCGCTACGGGCCCTCTCCACCGTGGCATCCGTCGAACCATCATCTATGACGATGACGGGAAACGAAAATCCTTGTTGCCCGAGAGCCGCAAGCGAACGCCCAATGACCTCTGCTTCGTTACGCGCGGGCATCAAGACCGTGACTTGCCCGGCCGCCTCTTCTCGGGCTAAAGAACCGGACTCCGGCTCCAAGCGCTCAGACAACCACCACGGGCGCCACGGAACGACCAGCACTGCGAACCACAACACGGCAGCCAAGGTCGTCCATACCATCTTTCAGCCCAGCCGGATCGCAATCAGCCCGCGCTCTTTGTGGACACCGTGGGTACCGGCACACGGATACCTAAATCCTTGTAAACGGGCTCAGGTTCGGGAGCCATAGGGCCGTCTACCCGCGGACCCCGCAAAAAGACTCGTAGGGCCTTTAAGGGGTGAGCGAAGGTGTCATTGACCGCCGTCCCCTCGTAGCCACAGTGGACCATGCAATTATCACATTTGGGGTGGCGTCCTGTCCCATAGCGTTCCCATGGGGTCGTCTCGATCAATTCCGCAAACGACTCCGCATAACCCTCATCACTTAAGAGATAGCAGGGCTTCTGCCACCCAAAAACATTACGAGTCGGATTACTCCAAGGGGTGCACTGGTAGGCCTGATTTCCGGCAAGAAAATCAAGAAACAGGCTCGATTGATTAAAGCGCCACTTCGCTCTCCGTTCACGGCCCAAGGCAAAAATTCGACGAAAGAGCGCCTTACTTTGCCCACGCCGCAAAAACACATCCTGGCGGGGGGCGCGCTCATAGCTGTACCCCGGAGACACGGTCACACCCTCTACACCAAGCGCGCTCACAAAGTCGAAAAACTCGGCCACCTCGACCGGATCCTCTTCTTGGAAAAGCGTGCAATTGACGGTAACACGAAACCCACGATCCCGCGCGAGCTTAATCGCCTCCACCGCTTTATTAAAAACGCCCTCTCGGCACACGGACTTGTCATGCCGCTCGCGATTCCCGTCCAAGTGAACCGAAAACGTGAGATAGGGAGATGGGGTGTACTCGTCGATCTTGCGTGGCAACAAGATCGCGTTGGTACAGAGATATACAAATTTCTTACGCGCCACGATACCAGCGACGATGGCGGGCATATCCTTATGAATCAAAGGCTCGCCGCCGGGAATCGAAACAATGGGGGCGCCGCATTCATCAACCGCCTGTAAGCATTCCTCGACACTCAAGCGCTTATCAAGGATCTCTTCTGGGTACTCAATCTTCCCGCAGCCTGAACACTCCAAATTGCATCGGAAGAGGGGCTCTAACATCAGAACAAGGGGATAATGTCTTACCCCCTTTAACTTCTGACCCAAGATATAACGACCTACCTGCCATTGTTGCCTTATGGGCACTTGCATAATCGTCTCCTGCTCCGTGGGCCCCGCGTCACTACAGGGAGCTCCGAGTTTTCCTTAACAACGCCGCCGGCAGCCTAAATGTCGTGGTTTCGGGTTCCGCTGGCATCTCGGTGACCTGGACCACACCAAAGGACTCAAGTTTCTTCAAGACTCCGCGCACAAGAACCTCTGGGGTCGATGCCCCCGCAGTCACTCCGACCCGCAGAGCGGTACCGCTAAACCAAGCCTGATCTAATTCCGTCGCGTCTTGGACTAAATAAGCCCGTGTTCCCGGTTGCTCCCCGACTTCTCGCAGACGGTTGGAATTCGAGCTGTTGCGGGCGCCCACAACCAGCAAAATGTCCACCTGCCCGGCCAGCTTCCGTACAGCATTCTGGCGATTCTGTGTGGCATAACATATCCCGGTCAAATCCGGACCTTGAATATGCGGAAAACGCTCACGAAGCGCCGCTATCACATCCTTGGTGTCATCCACGCTCAAAGTCGTTTGCGTCACATAGGCGAGCCGTTGGTCCTGGCCCACATCCAGGGCCGCCACATCGTCTGCGTCGGATACGACATAAACCGGACCGGGAATACGTCCTCGGGTGCCCTCCACCTCCGGATGGCCGGGATGGCCAATAATGATCACGGCATACTGCTCTAAGCTATAGCGTTGAGCCTGATAATGGACCTTGGTCACAAGCGGACAGGTGGCGTCGAGAACATCGAGACGTCGCGTCGCCGCCTCATCCACCATGGCGGTCGCCACCCCGTGGGCGCTAAAAATGGTGGGTGCCCCGGCCGGCACTTCCGAGAGACGTTCGACGAAAACCGCCCCGCGCGACTTCAGATCTTCCACTACATGTTGGTTATGGACAATCTCATGAAGCACGTAGACAGGCGGTCCGTAAACCTCAAGGGCCCGCTCCACAATCTCAATCGCCCGCACAACTCCGGCACAAAAACCACGCGGCTGGGCCAATAGCACATCCATTTTGGGCTTCGCTGTCATCTGAATGGCTCTTTCCTTAGGACTACCTGTCAGGCACGAGTCGACCAATGCGCCGCCTATACCTTAGCATGCTAACTGAATAGGCAACCCAAGGTAAAGGTGCTTTGGGTCGCGTCAGGCGCCCGCAATCCAATCCCCAATCAACATCAGGGCCGCGGCCATCATCACAAGCGTGGCCAACCAACCGATAACAAGCGGCCTCCCCGACACAATGAAGGAGCCCATGACGCTGCGCCGTCGTGCCAAGACCATCATAGCGACCAGAATCGGGGCCGCCACGATCCCGTTTAAGACCGCACTCAGATACAGGGCCCGCATCGAATTCATGCCCAGTAGAGCAAGCCCAAGCCCCGCGAACCCAACCAGAGCAATGACGAGATAAAACCGAGGAGCATCGCGCGCCTTGGCGCTTAGTCCTTGACGCCAGCGCAACGTGCCAGCAAGCGCATAGGCGCAAGCCCCGGCCATCGCCGGAATAGCGAGCAGCCCGGTGGCTACGAGACCGGCTGTAAAGACCTCGAAAGTCCAGTGGCCCGCTAAAGGAGCGAGCGCGCTCGCCGCCTGACTCGCCGTACCCACATGACGGACACCATGCACACCCAGAGTGGCTGCAGCCGTTAGGGTAATGAAGAGAGCGATCACCTGGGACAAACCCATTCCTATATAGGTGTCTATCCGGATCCGTCGAAACTCCCGCAGTGCCTGCCTCGGCTTATGCAAGAGCGGGCTCTGATGCGGGTCACGCTGCTCGATTTCCGCCTCTTGCCCCGCCTGCCAGAAAAGCAGATAGGGACTAATCGTTGTGCCCGCAATAGCGACCAAAGCCATCGCGAAGTGATGGCCGGGTAAGAGAGTCGGTTTGAGACCGAGCAAGGCCTGATGCCAATCGACGTGGACAGAAA
This sequence comes from Pseudomonadota bacterium, assembly GCA_021795255.1. The sequence goes on along the minus strand of JAJYPQ010000361.1, from coordinate 699 downwards.
ACGCCGTAGCGACATAGGCCAACAACGCCAACGACAAGACCTCAAGCACGCGCGCGTAGCGCTGGTAACGAACAAACACCTCGAGCAGCATGATCAGCACAAAAAAACCCGCGGCATAGACCAGTCGGTGGCCCCCAACGAGCAGCCGTGTCGCTCCGCCCATAGCCATAAGATCGGCGCCAATATTCACGATATTGGCGCCGATCAGAGTTCCCACCAAGAAATAGCACAGCCAACGCGGATAATGGTCGCGCAGAATCTCGGCCAGGCCCTGACCGGTCACGCGCGCCATTTGCGCACTGATCTCTTGAATCGCCGCGACCAAAGGATAGAAGGCCCAGAGCGTCCAAACCAGTTGGTAACCGAACCGTGCCCCCACCTGAGAATAGGTGGCAATATTGCTCGGATCGTCGTCAGCAACACCCGTCAGAAAGCCGGGACCGAGATCGGCCAGTCTAATCGGCTGAGAGGATTCCTTGCTGGGTGGGCCCGCGTCCTTCGACATGCGCTCAGAGTAAAAGTGAATAAGCGGGCCGCGCCAGAGACCAAGAGCCCCGTCTTCCCGACCACAAGCTTCGTCTATCCTATGGGCAAGCGTAGACCGGCTCTCGTACATGGTCGCCCCCTGTTTGCCAAGCCCTCACGTTATGACGGTAAGAAGGTGAAGATTGCAGCCATACATCCGGACTTTGGTGAGGC
>JAJYPQ010000360.1 GCA_021795255.1 Pseudomonadota bacterium | reverse complement strand
CGTGATCAGAAGATCGCAATCGGTAAGAGGATGGGTGTACGACCGGGCCTCGACCCAATCCGTCGCGAGTGTCTGGACGCACCGTAGGGCCTTTTGGACCAAAAGGTCGTCGGCCGCGAAAAACACCACATGCGCTCGTCGCTTATACATAGTTAGGTCACATTATAAATCAGATCGACGGTAGTGAAGGTGGAGGTGCGCGCAAACCCCAGGGGCGTACTCGAATAGTGGTCGACGACCTCGGATACCTTAAGGGCGAGCGCGCTGTTGATGGGCGTGCTTATCCCGGTCGTCGATATGAGCAGGGTCCCGGTGCTTGCGGCCAATACCGCCTCCCTTTGGCTGAAAAGACTCTTATGCGAGATCCGCCACCGGAAGTCGGCGGCCATGCGCACGGCCGGGACGTTCTGGGAGCCACCTTGAAGATAATAGTTCTGACGAAATCCGAGACCACCGTCGACCTTCAGACGCATATTGCCATGTCGCAGAATACGATGACCGATGCCCAAGGACTCCATCTGATAATGCCGGTAGCCGTCGAAGGGATTTCGGTCGTAGCGCAACGCCGCGAGCACGAAATTTTCCTTCTCGCCGTTGAAGTACTGAGCCGCCTTCAAGTTGACGTCCAAGCGGTTGGCGCTGACGATGGCCCCGCTCGCGGCATAGTTGTAACTTAAGCGGCCGGTATAGCGCCACAAGTGGTGCACATAACGCACCCGATCGCGACTATTCACACTCTTCGTATTGGTCGTGCCCGTCGTGCCTTCATACCCAAGGCCAACCTGGGCGCTCAGACTATGCTTTGGGGCTACGAGCCCCTTGCTGGCGTGTGCGAAGGGTAACGCAAGCGCCACGGCAAAGGGTAAGGTGAGGAAAGACTTGATCGGAAACACGTAGGGCAGTCCTCAGAAAAGCAGCAAACACGCCGACAAGGGTTTTTAGGAACCACGGATCTTGTTGATACGCGAACCATGTCTGACCGGGCACTTAGGGCCCATCCGCGGCCCCGGGGTCGAGCGCCCGGGTCGCAAGGACAAAGCCCGGCGAAGATGACCGCTTGGTCCCCGAAATCACGACTAAGGCCACGGTCCACGGCTCAAGATGTCGCCGCCCGCCATCCGAGTGAGGGGCGTCGCTGGGAAGCGATGCCGAACAGAACCCACCGTCAAGCGGGGCTCGCGAAAGACTACTCAGCGCCCATAGGGGCTGGCCTCCGACAACACGCCTTCCGCTCGCTTGCGGCCCGCTACCGGACCGCGTGGGCCCGGCAAACACAAAAAGGCCCCTCGCGAGCGGCCTTAGGAAAAGCCTCTTAGACGCACATTATACCGAGGTTGTCGATGAACACGAAGATGGCGCGCGGACGACGAGCCGATCCGAGGGGAAGTGGCAGGTGAAGGTGCTCCCCTGTCCGGGGGTGCTCTCGATAGCAAGCCGGCCATCGTGACGGATCAATACCTCGTTTACGATCGACAAACCGAGCCCCGTGCCCCCGGTAGCGCGGGAACGGCCGCTGTCGACCCGATAAAATCTCTCGGTGAGAAAGGGGATGTGGCGCGCGGCGATCCCTTCACCGGTATCTTGGACCGCGAAATCCCCGCCGTTCGCATCGGTCGCCCATGTGACGCGCACCAGTCCGCCCGCAGGGGTGTGACGGATGGCGTTATGGACAAGGTTCGTAAAGGCGCTACGCAATTCCTCGAGGTTGCCCACCAAGTCCTCACCTTGCACCTCTACCTCGATCCTATGGCCGCGATCCCCGCTCAGCGCCTGGGCCACACCTTGGAGGCCGCCCACCAAGACCCTCATGTCCACGACTTCCTCGTGCACCCGCGCGGGCGTGGTCTCAAGACGCGACAGCGCGAGCAAATCGTCTACCAGACGCCGCATGCGCTCAACCTGTTCCTGCATCAGGGCGAGATTGGCGGAAAGCTCCTCGTCTTCTTTTCCCAAAGTGTCTTGAAAGGTCTCGACAAAACCGCGGAGAACCGTGAGCGGAGTACGGAGCTCATGGGAGGCGTCGGCAACAAAATGACTACGCATGTTCTCAAGCTTTATGAGGTGGGTGATGTCCCGTCCGATAATGAGCTTCTGGCTGGCTCCGAACGGGATGATTTGGACCGATACGACATACGGCTCCACCGAGCCCTTCAAGACTAGCGGCTGGTGGTAGTCCCCGGCTTCCAGGTAGGCGGTGAGCGCCGGATCGCGAACCAGATGGACGATGCGAGCGCCTATATCGCGCTGCGCGTGCAGGCCCAAGAGACGCTCGGCCGGCGGGTTGGCCCACTCGATCAAATCCCGCTGCGACAACACGACCATGGCGTCAGGCATAGCGCTGGCCGCCGCTTGCAGGCGGTCGAAAAGGCCAGTAATCCGTTCCTTATGACGTTCGCTATCGCGGTCGACCCGATGAACCTCGCGAATGACCTCGTCCCACATTCCACCCAACTCGGGAATGGGGCCTACGGCGCGCCGACGCAACCACCCATGAAAGCGGCGCAGCTTATTCAGCTGGAACAGAACGTAGAACAAGAGCGCGACCGAGAGACCGGCCATTGCGGATCCGGCCACCCTTCCGATCACCGCCCCCGCCAAACCCAGAAAAACCATCCGCCACAGCTCGCGGCGTAGTTCGCGATGCACCCTAACCATCTCCCGAAAATCGATAGCCCACCCCCCTTACGGTCTGCACATAGCGATCATAGCCACTGGCCATCAAGGCCCTGCGCAAACGCCGGATGTGGACATCGACCGTGCGTTCGTCAACGTAAGTGTTGCTTCCCCAAACGGCATCCAGGACACGCTCTCGGCTATGGACGCGTTCCGGGTGGGTCATAAAAAAATGTAGCAGCCGAAACTCAGTGGGGCCAAGGGTCACGCCCTCATCGCCGGCCAGGACCTTGTGGGCGGCGGGATCCAGTATCAGGTCCGCCACGGCGACCACATCGCCTGACACCATGGGCGCCGTCCGCCTCAAAATCGCCTTTACCCGGGCGACCAGTTCGCGTGGCGAAAACGGCTTGGTCATGAAATCGTCGGCCCCGGTGCCGAGCGCTCGCACCTTATCGTCTTCGTCGGCTCGGGCCGTCAACATGATAATCGGGATATTTTGCGTCAGCCGCTCGCGCCGCAGCCTACGGGCGTAATCCACGCCGCTGACGCCAGGCAACATCCAGTCGAGCAGGATGAGGTCCGGCAAATCGCTCAGCACGAGGGTCTGCGCCTGCTCGGTATCCGCAGCCTCGATACAGGAAAAATCGGCCTGCTTTAGTGCAAACCGAACCATAGCACGAATCGCCGGCTCATCGTCGACAACAAGGATCTTTCCAGGCATGATGTCCTCCCTGTCGTCTATTCAACACAAACAGTATGACGCTTTTGTGTCAGACGCAACGGTTGTGCGAGGAGGCCTTTGGCGCATGCGCAAAAATACGGTACGACCGACCGATATCAAGCTGCACCAAAAATCCCGCATCCTTGAGGTGACGTTCGCCGATGGCAGCCATTTTCGGTTCCCGGCTGAGTTTTTGCGCGTCTACTCCCCATCGGCCGAGGTGCGTGGCCACGGGCCGGGGCAGGAGGTTTTGCAGCTCAACAAGGAACATGTAAACATTGCGGCGATCGAGCCGGTCGGGGCCTATGCCGTATTGCTGAGGTTCGATGACGGGCACGATACCGGGATCTATTCGTGGGATCTGCTCCATAACCTGGGTCTGAACCAGGAAAAATTGTGGAACGAGTACATGAGCCGGCTAGAACAGGCCGGCCATAAGCGGGCATAGCCTATGAGTGAGGAACACACGGGATCAACGACCCACTTCGGTTATCGGGAGGTGGACGAATCCGAAAAAACTCGCTTGGTCGAGGCGGTCTTTAATTCTGTCGCGACACGTTACGATCTGATGAACGACCTCATGTCCGGGGGCCTGCACCGGGCATGGAAGGCCTTGGCCGTGAAGATCGCGGCGCCCCGGCCTGGCGAACGGGTCCTAGACTTGGCGGGCGGAACAGGCGATCTCGCGTCAGCGCTGGCCAAACGCGTGGGACCCCAAGGGCATGTGGTCTTAAGCGACATCAACGGCGCGATGTTGAGGGTAGGCCGGGATCGGCTCATCGACAAAGGGACATTCGACAACGTGGGCCCGGTGCAAGCCGATGCCGAGCGTCTACCCTTCCCCGACAACAGCTTCGACCTCATCACCATCGGTTTCGGATTGCGTAACGTGACGCATAAGGACCGGGCGCTGAAGGCGATGCGCCAGGCCCTGAAGCCGGGAGGCCGTTGCCTCGTCCTCGAGTTTTCCAAACCGCGCGCGAAGGCCTTTCGTCGCCTCTACGACGCCTACTCTTTTAGTGTGGTACCGAAGCTCGGGCGGTTCGTAGCCAAAGACGAGGCAAGCTACCAGTACCTAGTCGAATCGATCCGCAAGCATCCGGACCAAGAGGGTCTCAAGGCCTTGATGGAAGAGGGCGGATTCGAGCGCGTCGGCTACTGGAACCTGACCGGAGGCGTCGTGGCCGTGCACCGAGGCTATAAATTGTAATGAGCGCCGCTCCCCCCTTAGAGGAGCGCGTCGGCCAAAGCCGCAGGACACCTAGTTATGCCGGCTTCTGGCGGAGAATGGCCGCCGATGTTCTCGATAACCTCCTGTTGCTGCCTATCATGTCGCTGCTCGCCCCGACAAGCTGGCCCACGCGCTGGACGACCGCAGGTCTCATACAGGCGGCGCAGCAGTCGGCGAGCGAAGACCCGGGGCGCCAGTTTCTGGGCTTTCTCTTG